>NZ_CP090438.1:3300000-3577652 GCF_021441885.1 Vibrio maritimus | reverse complement strand
GGTGCTCTCACTCTATTTATTGGAATTGGAAAAGATTGGTAATTTTACCTGTTGATAACCAAGATCGCCAGTAAATGATCGGCGATCCAGTGAATAAGATCTAAGTTATTCACAATTTTTTCGGTTAATTTGGCTTGATCCGCACAAATTGCCCTGATTTTACTCACAAACGCATGCACAAAACACAGATCTACCCACAAAACCCGCAATATGATCTAACTTGTGTATAGATCCGTGTTCAAGCTGTCGTCGGTTTTGATCGCACACGTAATAAAGCTGTCGAAAAAGTCAGCGTTCAACCACGGATTTGTTATGGTTAATAACAACTCGTTATTTAACTTATCGACAGCTTTACCAGTAACATCCCTCTCCATAAATAGAAGGAGTAGTAAAATGAAAAACTGGATTAAAGGTCTATTAACCGCCTTGGCGCTTTCTGCAACCGTATCTCAAGCAGCTTATGCTGCTACTCAAGAAGTGAAAGTCGGCATGTCTGGTCGCTACTTCCCATTTACGTTTGTTAAGCAAGACAAGTTGCAAGGGTTTGAAGTTGACCTTTGGGACGAAATTGGTCGCCGCAACGACTACAAAGTCGAGTACGTGACCGCAAACTTCTCTGGTTTGTTTGGTTTGCTTGAGACCGGTCGTATCGACACCATCTCTAACCAGATCACTATGACCGATGCGCGTAAAGCGAAATACCTATTTGCAGACCCATACGTGATTGATGGTGCACAGATTACCGTTCGCAAAGGTAATGACAGCATTCAAGGTATTGAAGACCTCGCGGGTAAAACTGTGGCGGTAAACCTGGGTTCTAACTTTGAGCAGTTGCTACGCAGCTACGATAAAGACAACAAAATCAACGTTAAAACCTACGACACAGGTATTGAACACGATGTTGCTCTTGGTCGCGCCGATGCGTTCGTGATGGATCGTCTATCTGCACTTGAGCTTATCAAGAAGACAGGCCTGCCACTGCAGCTAGCAGGCGAACCGTTTGAAACGATTGAAAACGCATGGCCATTTGTGAACAACGAAAAAGGTCTAAAGCTGCAACAAGAAGTTAACGAAGCACTGTCTGACATGCGTGCAGATGGTACGCTAGCGAAAATCTCTGAGAAGTGGTTTGGCGCAGACATCACTAAAAAGTAAGTGATCACTATTGTTACGCCCACTACGCTTGGTAGTGGGCGTTTGTTTTTCTAGAAGTTGGTAACGTTATGGGATTTGATTTTCAATACATGCTGGAGCTGATGCCGATACTGCTCAAGTATCTCGGCACCACAATGGAAATGGCAGTCTGGGGATTGTTTTTTTCACTGATTCTTGCGGTTATTTTAGCGAATATTCGTGTTTTCAAGGTCCCTGTCCTCGATCAGCTCAGTCAGCTTTATATTAGCTTTTTCCGCGGCACCCCACTTTTGGTGCAGCTGTTTTTGCTTTACTACGGTCTACCACAAATTTTCCCATGGATGGTTGGACTGAATGCGTTTAGTGCGGCCGTCATCGGTTTAACGCTCCACTTCGCCGCTTACATGGCAGAAAGTATTCGCGCTGCCATCATCGGTATTGATCGCAGTCAGATGGAAGCGAGCTTGTCTGTGGGTATGACGACCAGCCAAGCCATGCGCCGCATTATTCTGCCACAGGCGACCCGTGTCGCTTTGCCATCGCTGATGAACTATTTTATCGACATGATCAAATCGACGTCGTTGGCCTTTACGCTCGGCGTGGCTGAAATCATGGCCAAGGCTCAAATGGAAGCGTCATCCAGCTTCCGCTTCTTTGAGGCCTTCTTGGCAGTGGCTCTGATCTACTGGGGCGTGGTGTTAGTGCTTACTCGCGTGCAACTGTGGGCTGAACAAAGATTGAACAAGGCATACCAACGATGATTAAACTGGAAAATATCCACAAGCAGTTTGGCGATACAGAAGTCCTAAAAGGTATCGATATTGATATCAAACAAGGGGAAATCATCGTCATTATCGGCTCAAGCGGCACCGGAAAATCGACGCTGCTGCGCTGCGTAAATTTTCTTGAGCAAGCAGACGAAGGCACAATCACCATTGATGATGTAAAGGTCGATTGCCAAAATCACACTAAAGCCGAAGTATTAGCCCTGCGCCGTAAAACCGGCTTTGTATTTCAAAATTATGCGCTGTTCGCGCACATGACTGCGCGTCAGAACATTGCTGAAGGTCTGATTACCGTAAAAGGTTGGAAAAAAGACCAAGCACTTGAAAAAGCACAGCAAATTCTCGATGACATCGGTCTAGGCGATAAAGGGGATCAATACCCTGCTTCCCTATCCGGTGGACAGCAACAACGGGTCGGTATTGGCCGCGCTATGGCGCTCCAACCAGAACTGTTGCTCTTCGATGAACCAACTTCAGCACTCGATCCTGAGTGGGTCGGTGAAGTACTTAACCTTATGAAAAAGCTCGCAACTCAGCATCAAACCATGTTGGTTGTGACCCACGAAATGCAGTTTGCTAAAGAGGTCGCTGATCGAGTGATCTTCATGGCCAACGGCCATATCGTGGAACAAGGTACGCCAGAGCAGATATTCAATGATCCACAGGATATCCAACTTAAAAAATTCCTAAATCAGGTTGGGATCTGATAATGATCCTTGCGCTCTAGCTCACAAAAAGTATAATTCGCCGGCTGGAATTGAAGTTGAACTGATTATTGACTCTTGACGAGTCAGTGATTACAATTCCGCCTCTTTGTTGAGAGGCGTCGGATTTCCTCTCTATCTCTATATAGAGAAAGAAGACGGGAAATATGTCCCACGCCGGGTTCAACGAGAACCTAAAACTACTGATCAGTAAAGGTAATAACCATGTCTAAACGCACTTTTCAACCTTCAGTTCTAAAGCGCAAGCGTACTCACGGTTTCCGTGCTCGCATGGCGACTAAGAACGGTCGTAAAGTAATTAACGCACGTCGTGCTAAAGGCCGTGCTCGCCTTTCAAAATAATCTTCTATTTTGAAAAAGCATGCCTTTATTCGGGAGTTACGTTTGTTAACTCCCGAGCATTACCAAAATGTATTTAAGCAAGCTCACCGAGCTGGCTCCCCCCATTTCACCATCATTGCCCGCAAAAACTCGCTATCACACCCTCGCCTTGGCCTAGCGGTTCCTAAAAAGCAGATTAAAACAGCTGTCGGCAGAAACCACTTCAAGCGTTTGGTACGTGAAAGTTTTCGTAACAAACAACACGAGCTTCCAAGCAAAGATTTTGTTGTAATTGCGAAAAAGAGTGCGCAAACTCTCAGCAATGACGAAATGTTCAAACTTCTAGATAAGCTATGGCATCGCCTGTCTCGCCCCTCGCGTGGTTAGCTATTGGTCTCGTCTATCTGTATAGATGGGTCATCAGTCCTCTTATTGGGCCACGTTGTCGGTTCAACCCAACTTGCTCTCTTTATGCAATAGAAGCCCTTAAAGCTCACGGTTTTGTAAAAGGGTGTTGGTTATCAGGCAAACGTCTATTAAAATGCCATCCTTTGAATGAAGGGGGTTTTGACCCCGTACCACCAGCCCAAAAACAAGACAGAGATAAATAACGATGGATTCTCAACGTAATATTCTGTTAATCGGCTTGGCATTGGTTTCTTTTTTGCTGTTCCAACAATGGCAATCGTACAAGAACCCAGCACCAGTTCCGACTCAGCAGACGCAAAGCAGTACTCTACCTGCGCCATCTTTCGCTGATGAGCATGATCCTGCGCCAGGCCACACACAAGCGGCCGCAGATAAAATCATCACAGTGAAAACCGACGTACTGACCCTAGGTGTGACAACTGTGGGTGGTGATGTTGTTACCGCAAACCTAAACGAGTACGCAACCGAGTTGGAATCTAGCGACCCGTTTGAGCTACTAAAAGACTCACAGGGTCACCAGTTTATTGCTCAAAGTGGTCTAGTAGGCCCTCAAGGTATCGACCTAAGCAGCACGAGCCGTCCAGCTTATACTGTATCTGCTGACAGCTTCACGCTAGCAGATGGTCAAGACGAGCTACGTGTACCAATGACATTCGAAGCGAATGGCATCAGCTACACCAAAACCTTCATTCTAAAACGTGGCAAATACGACATTGATGTTGAATACACTGTAAACAACAACTCTGGTCAAAACGCGACGTTTGGCATGTACGCTCACCTTCGTCAAAATCTTCAAGACAAAGGCGGCAGCATCACAATGCCTACTTACAATGGCGGTGCTTACTCAACTCAAGACACTCGCTATAAAAAATACAGCTTCGACGATATGCAAGATCGTAACTTGTCTCTTAACCTGACTGATGGTCAAGGTTGGGCAGCGATGATCCAGCACTACTTCGCAGCGGCGTGGATCCCACGTGAAGCACCAGGTACTAACCTTTACACTCGCGTGATTGGTAACCTAGGTGATATCGGCGTTCGCATGCCAAACACGACGATTGCCGATGGCCAAGCAGCGACGCTAAAAGCAACGCTTTGGGCTGGTCCTAAACTGCAAAGCGAGATGGCTGCAGTCGCGCCAAACCTAGACCTAGTAGTTGACTACGGCTGGCTATGGTTCATTGCGAAACCACTTCACACGCTACTGTCATTCATTCAAGGTATTGTGGTTAACTGGGGTCTGGCGATCATCTGTTTGACTTTCATTGTTCGTGGTGCGATGTACCCGCTAACGAAAGCGCAGTACACCTCGATGGCGAAAATGCGTATGCTTCAGCCTAAGCTGCAAGCAATGCGTGAGCGTATTGGCGACGACCGTCAGCGCATGAGCCAAGAGATGATGGAACTGTACAAGAAAGAGAAAGTGAACCCACTGGGTGGCTGTCTACCAATCTTGCTTCAGATGCCTATCTTCATCGCTCTGTACTGGGCACTAATGGAATCGGTTGAGCTTCGTCACTCACCATTCTTCGGTTGGATTCATGACCTTTCAGCTCAGGACCCATACTACATTCTGCCTCTACTAATGGGTGCAAGTATGTTCCTTATCCAGAAGATGAGCCCGACGACAGTAACGGATCCAATGCAGCAGAAGATCATGACCTTTATGCCGGTTATGTTCACCTTCTTCTTCCTATGGTTCCCATCAGGTCTGGTTCTATACTGGTTGGTATCGAACATCGTGACGCTTATCCAGCAAACGCTGATTTATCGAGCGCTCGAGAAGAAAGGTCTACACTCTAAGTAGTCCAGACGAATCGTAAACGAATTCGAATAAATAAAGGCGGCCTAAGTGGTCGCCTTTTTCATTGTCCATGATTACAATTTGGCTAAAGCACGGCGAATAGGCAATACAATGACAACAGATACAATTGTGGCTCAAGCTACAGCCCCAGGCCGCGGTGGCGTGGGTATCATTCGCGTTTCAGGCCCTATGGCTCAAGAAGTCGCACAGCAAGTAACAGGCAAAACACTCAAGCCTCGCTACGCTGACTATCTTCCGTTTAAAGATGAAAATGGCAGCGAGTTGGACCAAGGTATTGCGCTGTACTTCCCTAACCCACACTCCTTTACGGGTGAAGATGTTCTTGAACTCCAAGGTCACGGCGGCCCTGTCGTCATGGATATGTTGATTAAGCGTATTCTCTCTATCCCTGGCGTTCGTCCTGCCAGACCGGGTGAGTTCAGTGAGCGTGCGTTTCTCAACGACAAGATGGACCTGACACAAGCAGAAGCGATCGCCGATCTCATCGATGCAAGCTCAGAAGAAGCGGCAAAGTCAGCACTGCAATCTCTGCAAGGTCAGTTCTCTAAACGTATTCAAGTGCTGGTGGAATCGCTTATCCATCTGCGCATCTATGTTGAGGCCGCGATTGATTTCCCTGAAGAAGAAATCGACTTTCTCGCCGACGGTAAAGTGGCGGGTGATCTGCAAACCATCATCGATAATCTCGATTCTGTGCGCAAAGAAGCCAACCAAGGCGCCATCATGCGTGAAGGCATGAAAGTGGTCATTGCCGGGCGCCCAAATGCGGGTAAATCAAGCCTACTCAACGCCCTTTCTGGTAAAGAGTCAGCGATTGTGACTGATATTGCCGGCACCACTCGTGATGTTCTACGTGAGCACATCCATATTGATGGTATGCCACTGCACATCATCGATACCGCTGGTCTGCGTGATGCTTCTGATGAAGTGGAACGCATTGGTATTGAGCGAGCTTGGGAAGAGATCGAGCAAGCAGACCGTGTGCTATTTATGGTTGATGGCACCACAACAGACGCCACGGATCCAAAAGAGATTTGGCCTGACTTTATTGATCGCTTACCAGAGTCGATCGGCATAACAGTGATCCGCAATAAGGTCGATGAAACCGGTGAAACACTGGGGATCTGCCACGTTAACGATCCGACGTTAATTCGTCTTTCTGCACGCACAGGAGAAGGCGTACCCGCACTTCGCGAGCACCTTAAGTCCATTATGGGTTTCTCTGGCGCGAGTGAAGGTGGCTTTATGGCTCGTCGCCGCCACCTCGATGCCTTGGAGCGTGCAGCCGAGCACCTTGATATTGGCCAGCAGCAGCTTGAAGGCTATATGGCCGGCGAAATTTTGGCAGAAGAGCTGCGCATTGCTCAGCAGCATTTGAATGAGATCACCGGAGAGTTCAGCTCAGATGATCTACTCGGACGCATCTTCTCGTCTTTCTGTATTGGTAAATAAGCGGTATTGAAAAAGGAACATCAATGATTCATATCATCACAGGCAGCACACTTGGCGGCGCTGAGTATGTGGGCGACCATCTCAGTGACTTGCTGGTAGAACAAGGCCTAGAGACCACTATCCATAACCAACCAGAGCTTGCAGACATACCTGCACAAGGTACTTGGCTGGTTATCACCTCAACGCACGGCGCGGGTGAATACCCAGATAACATTCAGCCGTTTATTGCTGCGCTGCAAGCGACCCCACCTCGCATGTCTGAAGTAAAGTTTGCGGTGGTCGGTATTGGCGACTCTAGCTATGACACCTTCTGCGCGGCAGGTAAACATGCCTACTCGCTACTTGAGGATATTGGTGGCACGCCACTAACGGACTGCTTGGAGATCGACATTCTCAACCATCCCGTGCCAGAAGATGCGGCGGAAGAATGGCTCAATGAGCACCTCAGTAAGTTCCAGTAGCCACAATACGTGTAAATAAAGCGGCATAAGCCGCTTTTTTTGTGCCTGTGAGTAACTTTTTCTACCAAACAAAAGCCAACTGCACACTATTTAACCTAATTATCTGTGGATAAAACATGATCTTTTCGGTGAAAAACCTATATTTATCCAAAGAACAAGTTTTGATCGCCCATTTCCTTGTGTATAACATGCCATTTTGATCCCAGCTAATACAGCTCTAGATCAACACTAGATCACAACAAGCGATCTCAAAAAGATCCATGGTATTGTTGATCATTTTCGAGTTATCCACAGAGATTGTGGATCTTAATAATAGATCTAATAAAAGATCATATATATAGATCTTATCTTTATATTCTTATTTCTTAGATCCAAAATGTTTTAAAAGCGATTTTCTCAATACCAGAAAAGCGGTAGAATACCGCTCCTTTTGGTTTGTCTATTTCTATCGATTGAATACTGAGGTCGGTTCATGCTTTATCACGAAACATTTGACGTCATCGTTGTAGGTGGCGGACATGCAGGAACGGAAGCCGCACTCGCATCTGCTCGCACAGGGCAAAAAACACTTCTGCTAACGCACAATATTGATACTCTGGGTCAGATGTCATGTAACCCAGCTATTGGTGGCATCGGCAAAGGGCACCTAGTAAAGGAAGTGGATGCTATGGGTGGTCTAATGGCAGAGGCCATCGATCATGCTGGTATTCAGTTCCGCACGTTAAATGCGTCTAAAGGTCCAGCGGTACGTGCTACTCGTGCACAAGCAGACCGTGCACTGTACAAAGCGTACGTACGTCACGCACTAGAAAACGCGCCGAATCTGACCTTATTCCAACAGTCGGTAGATGATTTGATCGTCGAACAAGATCAAGTGCGCGGTGTTGTAACGGAAATGGGACTTAAGTTCCACGCTAAATCCGTGGTACTAACAGTCGGCACCTTCCTTGGTGGTAAGATCCACATCGGTATGGAAAGTTCATCCGGTGGTCGCATGGGGGATCAGCCGTCTATCGCGCTTGCCCATCGTCTTCGTGAGTTACCATTTAGAGTGGATCGCCTTAAAACAGGCACACCACCACGTATCGATGCACGTAGTGTTAATTTCTCTGAATTAGAGGTACAACACGGTGATAACCCAACACCTGTGTTCTCGTTCTTGGGGCAGCGCACACAGCATCCAACTCAGATTCCATGTTTTATCACGCACACCAACGAAAGCACTCATGAAGTGATTCGTAACAACCTAGATCGCAGCCCAATGTACGCCGGTGTGATCGAAGGTATTGGTCCGCGCTATTGTCCGTCTATCGAAGATAAGGTCATGCGCTTTGCGGATAAAAATAGTCATCAAATTTTCATTGAGCCAGAAGGCTTAACGACACATGAATTGTACCCAAATGGCATCTCGACGAGCTTGCCGTTCGACGTACAGGTTCAGATCGTTCGCTCGATGAAAGGCTTTGAAAATGCACATATCGTTCGTCCAGGTTACGCGATTGAGTACGATTTCTTCGATCCTCGTGACCTAAAACAGACCTACGAAACCAAATTTATTTCTGGTTTGTTCTTTGCTGGACAAATCAATGGCACCACTGGTTACGAAGAAGCCGCTGCACAAGGTTTGATGGCCGGTCTGAATGCGAGCTTGTTCTCTCAAGGCAAAGAAGGCTGGAGCCCGCGTCGCGATCAGGCATACATGGGTGTATTGATTGACGACCTATCAACGATGGGCACGAAAGAACCATACCGTATGTTTACCTCTCGTGCAGAATATCGACTTCTGCTACGTGAAGATAACGCCGACATTCGTCTGACGGAACACGCGCACCAACTTGGCCTTATCGATGAGCAGCGCTGGAGCCGCTTCAACGAGAAGATGGAGAACATGGCGAAAGAGCGTCAGCGTCTAAAAGAAACGTGGATTAACCCTAAGTCTGAAGGTGTTGAGGCACTAAATGCCTTGCTAAAAACCCCGATTTCTCGTGAGGCCAGCGGTGAAGATCTGTTGCGTCGTCCAGAGCTAACCTACTCGCAACTGACCGCGCTCGATGCCTTTGGTCCTGCTCTTGAAGATCAACAAGCGAGTGAGCAGGTAGAGATCCAAGTGAAATACGAAGGTTATATCCAAAGACAGCAAGACGAGATCGAAAAATCGCTGCGTCATGAAAACACTAAGATCCCAGCGGATCTCGATTACAGCGATGTCAAAGGATTATCTAACGAGGTAGTGGCGAAGCTGAGTGAAGCCAAGCCTGAAACTATCGGTATTGCGTCCCGTATTTCTGGTATTACTCCAGCGGCAATCTCAATCTTGCTAGTCTATTTGAAAAAGCAAGGCGTGCTTAAAAAAGGTGAAGCTGCGTGAGCAACCTAAGAACAAAACTTGATCAACTCATTGCGGAGACCTCACTAGAGGTCTCTGAACTTCAACGTGAACAGCTCGTAGGCTACGTTCAGCTTCTCGATAAGTGGAACAAAGCCTACAACCTCACGTCAGTGCGCCACCCTGAAGATATGTTAGTGAAACATATTCTTGATAGCATCATCGTGGGTGAGCATATTGAAGGCGAACGCTTTATTGATGTCGGTACAGGCCCTGGATTGCCTGGCGTTCCTCTTGCCATCATGAACCCAACCAAGTCATTTACCTTGTTGGATAGTCTTGGCAAGCGAATTCGATTCATAAAGCAGGTTGCGCACGAACTGAAGATAAAAAATGTCAGCCCAGTCCAATCTCGAGTGGAAGAATTTGACGCAGGAGAAGGCTTTGATGGAGTATTGAGTCGTGCATTTGCGTCAATGACAGACATGGTGAACTGGTGTGAACATTTACCAAAACCACAGTCTGGTCGCTTTTATGCTCTAAAGGGTCAGCTTCACGAACAGGAGATCGCCGAATTACCGTCATGGTGTTCTGTGATCGAAATCAAACCTTTGCAAGTTCCTGAGTTGGAAGGTGACCGTCATCTTGTAATCTTATCCAAGAAAGGATAACGGAGAGCTTGTCGTGGGAAAAATTGTCGCTATCGCGAACCAAAAAGGTGGGGTTGGGAAGACTACCACGTGTATTAACTTAGCTGCCTCGATGGCAGCGACAAAGCGTAAAGTGTTAGTGATTGACCTTGACCCTCAAGGCAATGCGACAATGGCCAGCGGTGTTGATAAGTACCAAGTTGAAACAACTGCTTACGATTTACTGGTCGATGAGCTACCTTTTGACCAAGTTGTGTGCACCGATACCTCGGGCCAATTTGATCTAATTGCTGCGAACGGGGACGTAACTGCAGCGGAAATCAAGCTTATGGAGGTGTTTGCGCGCGAAGTTCGGCTAAAACACGCGTTAGCGCCAATCCGTGATAACTATGATTTCATCTTTATCGATTGTCCTCCCTCTTTGAACCTACTTACAATTAATGCGATGGCTGCAGCAGACTCTGTGCTCGTGCCGATGCAGTGTGAGTATTTCGCGCTTGAAGGTCTGACCGCACTGATGGATACCATCAGTAAGCTGGCCGCGGTGGTGAATGAGAATCTTAAGATCGAAGGTTTGCTTCGAACTATGTATGACCCTCGAAACCGTCTGGCGAATGAAGTATCGGAACAATTGAAAAAACACTTCGGCGACAAAGTCTACCGAACCGTTATCCCTAGGAACGTCCGCCTCGCTGAGGCTCCTAGCCATGGCAAGCCTGCAATGTACTACGACAAGTATTCTGCAGGGGCGAAAGCGTATTTAGCGTTGGCTGGTGAGATGCTACGACGAGAAGAAGTAACGGCTTAACGCTCTTAAGGAAAAAGATTCAATGTCTAAACGTGGTTTAGGGAAAGGACTAGACGCACTGCTGTCGACTAGTTCGCTTGCACGAGAAAAACAGCAGGTTGCAACTCAAAGTCAGACACTCTCTACCGATGGAGAGTTGACTGAACTTTCAATTAACAGCCTTCGTCCAGGTATCTATCAGCCAAGAAAAGATATGGCACCTGAAGCTCTGGAAGAACTGGCTGCATCCATCCAATCTCAAGGCATCATCCAACCGATTGTTGTCAGAAATGTCGGACACGATCAGTTTGAGATCATTGCGGGCGAGCGCCGTTGGCGCGCGGCACGACAAGCGGGTCTGAAAGTGGTCCCTTGCCTCGTGAAAAATGTTCAAGATCGCGCGGCAGTTGCCATGGCATTAATCGAGAACATTCAGCGCGAAGATCTTAACGCGATTGAAGAGGCACAGGCACTCGAGCGATTGCAAGATGAGTTTGAGCTTACCCACCAGCAAGTTGCTGATGTGATTGGTAAGTCTCGCACGGCAGTCAGTAACTTGCTGCGTTTGAATCAGTTAGAAACTCCCGTGAAGAAGCTTGTTGAAACCAAGCAATTCGATATGGGTCACGCACGTGCACTATTGGCACTTGAAGGTGAGGTTCAGTGTGAGATCGCACAGACTGTGGCGAACAAGCAATTGACCGTCAGACAAACTGAAGATTTGGTAAAAAAATGCTTAAAACCGAACTCTTCAGAGAAAAAACAGTCTGAAGACCGTGATGCACAAGAAATTTCCCAAAGGTTGAGCGCAAAACTTGGGGCTAAAGTTTCTTTGACAAGAAACGCGAGTGGAAAGTCAAAGGTAACGATAAGTCTTGATGAACCTCACAAATTGGAGCAACTTATTGCCAAGCTTGAGAGCTAAATGAGATAATTGATGTAGGTCAATTATTGATAAATGATAAATTTGTGCGAAAGTTATGGTTTTGTGAATGAAAGTATGTCTTTTTGATGCGCTTTGATTGCAATAACTTTGGTAGAAAGTATAATTTTCGCCAATCTCCCAGCACAGTAGTTATTAGGTGCAAAGTGGATAGAACTAAAGGTAAGAATACATGGTAGCGGCATTAGCGAGACCAGGACGAGCGCTTGCAAAGCGATTGTTACTGATTCAAGCGGGTGCGGTTGCGTTAGTAGCTGTTGGGATGACAGTGGCTGTAAATGCTGAGTGGGGAATTTCAGCGCTCATTGGTGGTGGCAGTTTTGTTATTGCTAATGCTGTTTTTGCGTTGTGCGCATTTCTGTTTAGTGGGGCTCGTGCAGCGAAGAAAGTTGCCGCGTCTTTCTATGCGGGTATCGCCCTGAAAATCCTTATTATAGCCTCCCTATTCTCAATAGCTTACATGTATATTCAGGTGGAAGTGATTCCTCTGAATCTCACATTTTTACTGGTCGTCTTAATTAACCTTATGGCTCCAGTAATTTTCGTTAACAACAAAAAATAGGATGAGTTATGGCTGCGCCAGGTGAAGCGCTAACATCGGCCGGATACATCACTCACCACTTGACCAACCTTTCTTTAGGAAAGCTAGGTTTAGTGGACGAGTCGAGTTTCTGGAACGTACATATCGATAGCCTGTTTTTTTCTCTGCTAACTGGTTTGGTATTCCTTTGGATATTCCGTTCAGTAGCAAAGAAAGCAACAGCTGGTGTGCCGGGCAAGCTGCAGTGTTTTGTTGAGATGATCGTGGAATTCGTTGACGAAAACGTCAAGGATACGTTTCATGGACGCAACGCACTCATCGCGCCCCTAGCACTAACTATCTTCTGTTGGGTATTCCTAATGAACTTGATGGACTTAGTGCCTATCGATTTCATTCCTTACCCTGCAGAGCAAATGGGTATCCCTTACTTGAAAGTGGTGCCTACTACTGATGTCAATATCACGATGGCTATGGCACTAGGTGTTTTTGCTCTGATGATCTACTACAGCATCAAAGTAAAAGGTCTAGTTGGCTTTACAAAAGAGTTGACCCTACACCCGTTTAATACCCCAATCATGATTCCATTTAACATGCTTATCGAAGTTGTGTCTTTGCTTTCAAAGCCACTTTCACTTGGTATGCGTCTGTTCGGTAACATGTTTGCGGGCGAGGTGGTCTTCATCCTTTGTGCGGCAATGCTACCATGGTATTTACAATGGATGGGCTCACTACCATGGGCGATATTCCATATTCTAGTAATAACGATTCAAGCCTTCGTGTTTATGATGCTAACGATTGTTTATCTATCAATGGCACACGAAGACAGTCATTAATTTTAACGCGTTTTATTTAGGCAAATTTAAGCCAACAACTATAAATTGGAGATAGTAATGGAAACTTTACTGAGCTTTTCTGCAATCGCCGTAGGTATCATCATTGGTATGGCTGCATTCGGTACTGCGATCGGTTTTGGTCTTTTGGGTGGTAAATTCCTTGAGGGTGCTGCTCGTCAACCTGAAATGGCTCCGATGCTTCAAGTTAAGATGTTCATCATCGCTGGTCTACTTGATGCGGTTCCTATGATTGGTGTTGTTATCGCACTTCTATTCACATTCGCGAACCCATTCGTTGGTCAGCTAGGTTAATCAGATTTTTCTCCGACAAGCTTCGAGCTTGTCAACTGATTAAACTTTAGCTCGTCAATGAATCTTTAGAGGGGTAGCTGTTGTGAATATGAACGCAACTCTGCTAGGTCAAGCAATCTCATTCGCAATGTTTGTGTGGTTCTGCATGAAATATGTATGGCCGCCAATCATGAATGCGATTGAAGAGCGTCAGAAAAAAATTGCTGACGGTCTTGTAGCCGCTGAACGCGCTGCAAAAGACTTAGATCTAGCGCAAGCCAACGCTTCTGATCAAATGAAGGAAGCGAAGCGCACTGCAACCGAGGTTATTGAGCAAGCAAACAAGCGTAAAGCACAAATTATCGATGAAGCTCGTGAGGAAGCTTTGGCAGAACGTCAAAAAATCCTAGCGCAAGCTGAAGCGGAAATTGAAGCGGAACGTAACCGTGCTCGCGATGACCTGCGCAAACAGGTTGCAACTCTGGCTGTAGCTGGTGCTGAGAAGATTCTTGAGCGTAGTATCGATAAAGATGCGCAAAAAGACATTCTCGACAATATTACTGCGAAACTTTAAAGCGAGGGGCGCCTATGTCTGAATTGACTACAATCGCACGCCCCTATGCTAAAGCAGCATTTGACTTTGCGGTGGAAAAACAAGCGCTAGACCAGTGGGTCGAAATGCTAACGTTTGCCGCTGCAATCGCTAAGAACGATGAAATTGCAGACCTGATTTCAGGATCTGTGACAGCGACGCGAGTGGCTGAAATTTTCAACGCAATTGGTGGTGAACAGTTTGATGAATTTGGTCAAAACCTGATTAAGGTAATGGCTGAAAATGGTCGACTAGTCGCGTTGCCTGATGTGTTAGTTGAGTTTCTAGAGCTGAAAAAAGAGCTAGAAAAGCAAATCGATGTAGACGTGATTTCTGCATCTGAGCTAACCGAAGAGCAGCGCACTGAGATCAGCAACAAACTTGAAAAGCGTCTTGAACGCAAAGTTAAGCTGAATTGCAGTGTAGATGAGACCCTACTTGGTGGGGTTATTATTCGAGCCGGAGATCTTGTAATTGATAACTCAGCACGTGGTCGTTTGAACCGCCTGAGTGAAGCAATGCAGTCTTGATGGGGATTGGAGCATGCAACTTAATTCCACAGAAATTAGCGACCTAATCAAGCAGCGTATCGAATCTTTCGATGTTGTGAGTGAAGCTCGTAATGAAGGTACTATCGTATCGGTAAGCGATGGTATCATTCGCATTCACGGCCTAGCGGACGTGATGCAAGGTGAAATGATTGAATTACCGGGTGGCCGTTATGCACTAGCACTTAACCTTGAGCGTGACTCGGTTGGTGCGGTAGTAATGGGCCCATATGCTGACCTTAAGGAAGGCATGAAAGTAACAGGTACTGGTCGTATTCTTGAAGTACCAGTTGGTCCAGAATTGCTTGGTCGTGTTGTAAACACGCTAGGTGAGCCAATTGATGGTAAAGGTCCAATTGAAGCGAAACTTACGTCACCAGTTGAAGTGATTGCACCGGGTGTAATCGACCGTAAATCGGTTGATCAGCCAGTACAAACTGGTTATAAGTCAGTTGACTCAATGATCCCAATCGGTCGTGGTCAGCGTGAGCTTATCATCGGTGACCGTCAGATCGGTAAAACCGCGATGGCGATCGATGCAATCATCAACCAGAAAGACTCTGGTATCTTCTCTATCTACGTAGCGATTGGCCAAAAGGCATCTACAATCGCAAACGTTGTGCGTAAACTGGAAGAGCATGGTGCACTACAAAACACTATCGTTGTTGTAGCATCTGCATCTGAATCTGCTGCACTGCAATATCTTGCGCCATACTCTGGTTGTGCAATGGGTGAGTACTTCCGTGACCGCGGTGAAGACGCTCTGATTGTTTATGATGATCTATCTAAGCAAGCGGTAGCTTACCGTCAGATCTCTCTACTACTTAAACGTCCACCAGGCCGTGAGGCATTCCCAGGTGACGTATTCTACCTTCACTCACGTCTACTAGAGCGTGCAGCTCGTGTAAACGAAGAGTACGTAGAGCGTTTCACTAATGGTGAAGTGAAAGGTAAGACAGGTTCTTTGACTGCTCTTCCTATCATCGAAACTCAGGCGGGTGACGTATCTGCGTTCGTACCTACGAACGTAATCTCGATTACCGATGGTCAGATCTTCCTACAAACTGAAGCCTTCAACGCGGGTGTACGCCCAGCCGTTGACCCAGGTATCTCAGTATCTCGTGTAGGTGGTTCAGCACAGACTAAGATCATTAAGAAGCTATCTGGCGGTATCCGTACTGCACTAGCGGCTTATCGTGAACTAGCGGCATTCGCACAGTTCTCATCTGACCTAGATGAAGCAACTAAGCGTCAGCTAAGCCACGGTCAAAAAGTGACAGAGCTAATGAAGCAGAAGCAATATGCTCCTATGTCTGTATTTGACCAAGCGCTAGTTATCTTTGCTGTTGAGCGCGGCTACCTAGATGATGTTGAAATCAACAAGATTCTAGACTTCGAAGCAGCGCTTCTATCGTATGCTCACAGTCAATATGCTGATCTTGCTAAAGAGATCAACACTACGGGTGCTTACAATGACGATATCGAAGCTCAGCTTAAGAAACTGACTGACGATTTCAAAGCAACTCAGACTTGGTAATTGGTGGGTGACCTTCTGGTCACCACTTATGGAGAGTAACGATGGCCGGCGCAAAAGAGATACGTAATAAAATCGGTAGTGTGAAAAGCACTCAGAAAATTACGAAAGCGATGGAAATGGTAGCAGCTTCAAAAATGCGTCGTTCGCAAGACGCGCGTGAAGCTTCTCGTCCATACGCTGAAACTATGCGTAAAGTGATCGGTCATTTGGCTAACGCAAACCTAGAGTACCAACATCCGTACCTAGAAGAGCGTGAAGCCAAGCGTGTTGGTTATGTCATTATTTCTACCGACCGTGGTCTCTGTGGCGGTTTGAACATTAACTTGTTCAAAAAAGCTGTCCTAGAGATGCAGGATTGGAAACAAAAGGGTGCTGAAGTTGAGCTGGCTGTGATTGGCTCAAAAGCAACGGCATTCTTTAACAACAGCGGTGCGAAAGTAGCGGCACAGGTATCTGGTCTGGGTGATGAGCCTAGCTTAGAAGACCTAATCGGTACTGTAGGCGTCATGCTGAAGAAATATGACGAAGGCGAATTGGATCGCCTGTATGTAGTGTATAACCACTTTGTGAACACTATGATTCAGGAACCAACGATCGATCAATTGCTACCTCTGCCTAAATCTGACAGTGATGAGATGCAGCGCGAACATTCATGGGGCTACATTTATGAGCCTGAGCCAAAACCACTACTAGACGCACTATTGCTTCGTTATATCGAATCTCAAGTGTATCAAGGTGTGGTAGAGAACCTTGCTTGTGAGCAAGCGGCTCGAATGATTGCAATGAAAGCTGCAACGGACAATGCGACCAACTTGATTGATGATCTAGAGCTTGTGTACAACAAGGCGCGTCAAGCGGCTATCACACAAGAACTATCAGAAATCGTTGGCGGCGCAGCTGCGGTTTAAGCTTAGGTAAAACGAAATAGATTAGAGGATTAACGATGGCTACAGGTAAGATCGTACAGATCATCGGTGCGGTAGTCGACGTAGAGTTCCCACAGAGTGACGTACCAAGTGTATACGACGCTCTAAACGTAACGGACTCTAAAGAGCGTCTTGTTCTTGAAGTTCAACAACAGCTAGGCGGTGGCGTAGTTCGTTGTATCGTAATGGGTAGCTCTGATGGTTTACGTCGTGGCGTAACAGTAGAGAACACAGGCGCGCCAATCTCAGTACCAGTAGGTACTAAGACTCTTGGTCGTATCATGAACGTACTTGGTGATGCGATTGACGAGTGTGGTGAGATCGGTGCAGAAGAAAGCTATGCGATTCACCGTGAAGCGCCAAGCTACGAAGAGCAATCTAACGAAGTCGCTCTTCTAGAAACGGGTGTTAAAGTAATCGACTTGGTTTGTCCATTCGCTAAGGGTGGTAAAATCGGTCTATTCGGTGGTGCAGGTGTAGGTAAGACCGTTAACATGATGGAGCTTATCAACAACATCGCACTACAACACTCAGGCCTATCCGTATTTGCGGGTGTAGGTGAGCGTACTCGTGAAGGTAACGACTTCTACTTTGAGATGCAGGAAGCGGGCGTTGTAAACGTTGAGAAGCCTGAAGAATCAAAAGTAGCAATGGTTTACGGTCAGATGAACGAGCCACCAGGCAACCGTCTACGTGTTGCACTGACTGGTCTAACAATGGCAGAGAAGTTCCGTGACGAAGGTCGTGACGTACTGCTGTTCGTTGATAACATCTACCGTTACACACTTGCAGGTACAGAGGTATCGGCTCTTCTAGGTCGTATGCCATCTGCGGTAGGTTACCAGCCAACTCTTGCAGAAGAGATGGGTGTACTACAGGAGCGTATCACGTCAACGAAAACGGGTTCTATCACGTCTGTACAGGCGGTATACGTACCAGCGGATGACTTGACTGACCCGTCTCCAGCAACAACGTTCGCGCACTTGGATGCAACGGTTGTACTTAACCGTAACATCGCTGCTATGGGTCTATACCCAGCGATTGACCCACTAGATTCAACATCTCGTATGCTTGATCCACTAGTGGTTGGTCAAGAGCACTACGAGGTTGCTCGTGGTGTGCAGCAAACACTGCAGCGTTATAAAGAGCTGAAAGACATCATCGCGATCCTAGGTATGGACGAGCTATCTGAAGAAGATAAGCAAGTTGTATCTCGTGCTCGTAAGATTGAGCGTTTCCTAACTCAGCCTTACCACGTAGCGGAAGTATTTACTGGCGACCCAGGCATCTACGTACCTCTTAAAGAGACTCTACGTGGCTTCAAAGGTCTACTAGCTGGTGACTACGATGACATTCCAGAGCAAGCGTTCATGTACTGCGGTACTATCGACGATGCTATCGAGAATGCTAAGAAGCTATAAGGCTAAATAGGAGGCGATATGGCAGCAATAACCTTTCACCTAGACGTAGTAAGCGCTGAGAAAAAGCTTTTCTCTGGTCGCGTAGAAACGTTCCAGGTGTCCGGTAGCGAAGGTGAACTTGGTATCTTCCATGGTCACACACCGCTGCTGACCGCTATTCAGCCTGGTATGGTGCGTATCGTTAAACAGCACGGCCACGAAGAGTTCATTTATGTCTCTGGTGGTATTGTAGAAGTTCAGCCTGGTACAGCGACTGTACTGGCTGATACGGCTATCCGTGGTGAGGAACTAGACGCAGCGAAGGCAGAAGAAGCCAAGCGCAAAGCTGAAGAATCGATTTCTAATCAGCATGGCGACATGGACTTCGCGCAAGCGGCCAGTGAACTGGCTAAAGCCATTGCTCAGCTTCGAGTAATCGAACTGACAAAAAAACGTCGTTAATCTAGCTCGATTAGATTAACCGCGATGAGAAAGGCGACCGTTTGGTCGCCTTTTTGCTTATTTTTTAGCGTAAATTTGCATACCGACATTAACACTGGTGCGATTCATCGTTAGAATGTTGACAGTATTTTTAACGTCAATGGTTTGATAATAATGAAGTTCAGCGCAGTTGTTCTCGCCGCGGGAAAGGGAACCCGCATGTATTCCAATAAGCCGAAAGTGCTGCATACCCTAGCGGGTAAGCCGATGGTGAAACATGTCATCGATACGTGCGAAGGTTTGGGATCTCAAAATATCCACCTAGTGTATGGCCACGGTGGCGACCTAATGAAATCTGCTCTTGAGCAAGAAACCGTAAACTGGGTTCTGCAGGCCGATCAACTGGGCACCGGTCACGCAGTGGATCAAGCGTCACCTCATCTAGCCGATGACGAGAAGGTTCTTGTTCTGTACGGTGATGTACCGCTGATTTCTGAACAAACTATTGAAAACCTGCTAGATGCGCAGCCAACAGGCGGTATTGCACTGCTTACTGTCGTGCTGGATAACCCAATGGGTTACGGTCGTATCGTGCGCAAGAATGGTCCAGTGGTTGCTATCGTCGAGCAAAAAGATGCGACTGAAGAGCAGAAGCTGATTAAAGAGATCAACACGGGTGTGATGGTCGCAACGGGTGGCGATCTTAAGCGTTGGTTATCAGGGCTCAGCAACGATAATGCTCAGGGCGAATACTACCTGACAGATGTTATCGCAGCGGCACACGATGAGGGCCGTGCAGTAGAAGCGGTACACCCAGCGAACCCAATTGAGGTTGAAGGTGTTAATGACCGCGCTCAGCTCGCTCGTCTAGAGCGTGCATTCCAATCTATGCAAGCGCAGAAGCTGCTAGAGCAGGGCGTTATGCTGCGTGACCCGGCACGCTTCGACCTACGTGGTCAGCTGCAGTGTGGTATGGATGTCGAAATCGATACTAACGTCATCATCGAAGGTAGCGTAACGCTAGGCGATAACGTAGTGATTGGTGCCGGCTGTGTGCTGAAAGACTGTGAAATCGATGACAACACGATTGTACGCCCTTACAGCGTGATTGAAGGCGCGACGGTTGGTGAACAATGTACCGTAGGTCCATTCACTCGCCTACGTCCTGGTGCTGACATGCGCAATGACTCTCATGTGGGTAACTTCGTTGAGGTGAAAAATGCTCGCCTAGGCGAAGGCTCTAAAGCAAACCACCTTACTTACCTTGGTGATGCAGAGATAGGTCAGCGCACTAACGTTGGGGCCGGTGTTATTACCTGTAACTACGATGGCGCGAACAAGTTTAAGACCATTATCGGTAACGATGTGTTCGTAGGCTCAGACAGCCAGTTAGTTGCGCCGGTGACGATCGCGGATGGCGCAACGATTGGTGCGGGTACTACCCTAACCAAAGACGTAGCAGAAGGTGAGTTAGTGATCACTCGCGCTAAAGAGCGCAAGATCACAGGCTGGCAGCGTCCAGTAAAGAAAAAGTAATCAAGATTACATTCTCATCGTGAAAAGGGTCTCATTGAGACCCTTTTTGGTTTCTGAAGCTTAGTTAAGCCTTGTGATATATTGTGCTGGTGGTTAGTGACTTGGGATCGCAATCCTTTTCTCTAGCCAGCGCACGGCCTGAGAAACCAGCAGAATCAGCACCAAATACTCCAGTACCAGGAAGGTATAGATCTCTAATGGTAAGTACTCGTTAACCACCAACTCATTGGCACGCCTAGTTAAGTCGCTCAAGCCAATGACACTCACCAATGAAGACATCTTTAAGATGTAGACAAACTGGTTCCCCAGCGGCGGCAGTATCTGCCTAAACGCCTGAGGCAAAATAACCAAGCGCATTTTCTGCCAATAGTTGAGCCCTAACGATTCTGCCGCTTCATGTTGACCACGAGTCACGGCTTGAATACCGCCACGAAACACCTCAGCCATAAAAGCACTCTCAGCGATAGTCAGTGCTATCACGCCAGCCCAGAAATGGTTAAGTGAAACGTCAAGCAGTGTGGGCATGCCGTAGTAGACCCAGAGCAGCAGTACCAGCACCGGAATGGAGCGTATTACTTCAACATAGACGCGGTTTATCGCGCGCAGCCAAGGTTTGTCGGAAAGCGCTGGAAAGGCAACAAGTAGACCCAACAGCATGGCAAATACCATACTGAGCAGCGACACATAGATAGTGTCCTTAAAACCTGCCAATAAGAAGCCGAGGTTGGTTTTCCCTTGTTCGGTGGAGGGGTCGAGCACATACCAGCCCCACTCGTAATCAGAACAACCACTTAGTAGTGGTAGGCACAAAACAGCAGCAAGTAATCGATAGCTCACAATCGTCCCTAAATATTCCTGAAAAATCCATCTGTTACTGCTATGTTATCAAGGATGTACCACGAATGTTTAATAATTTTAGGGACTATTCAATGAAGAAGTGGATTCTGGGTTTTATTATTACTTTTCTTTCTATCGGTCAGGTAGCGGCGGAAACCAGTCGTCTACAAAAAATCTTAGACTCAGGTGTGCTTAGGGTCGGAACCACGGGAGACTGGAACCCGATGACCATGAAAGATCCGGCGACCAACTCTTATCGTGGATTTGATATTGATGTGACTACTGAGCTTGCCAAAGATCTTGGCGTCAAGGTTGAGTATGTGGCGACCGATTGGAAGACATTGGTTAACGGTATTACCGCCAACAAATACGATATCACGGGAAGCGCGTCACTTAACATGTCCCGCGCTAAGGTAGCAGGGTACAGCCAACCGTATTTCTACTTAGCTTTTGTACCAGTAGTGCAAAAGAAAGACCTTGATAAGTACGCTGATTGGGCAGACTTCAACAAGCCTGAAGTTAAGGTGGCAGCGACATTAGGTACAGTGCAAGAGAAGATGGTCAAAGACTTCTTCCCTGATGCCGAACACATCGTGATTGAAGCGCCAGCCCGTGACTTCCAAGAGCTCTTAGCTCGACGAGCTGATGTCTCTGTGACTTCAAACGTTGAAGCGGCGACCTTGGTGACCAAGTTTAAGCAATTGGCGATTGTGCCAGTAGAAGAGCCACGTAAGCCAACGCCAATCTCTATGCTGCTGCCACAAAAAGACCAAGTATGGATTAACTACGTAAACCACTGGGTAGAGCTTAAGAAGACCCAAGGCTTCTTTGACGCGACGGCAGAGAAATGGGGACTGAAAAGTCTGTAAGCACTGTCGATAATAAGTCCAGTCGATAAGTAGAAAGGGCGACCTGCATACTGTGCGAGGTCGCCCTTTTTTGTCTTTATTCGTCGCTAACGACGCGAGAGTTATCAGGAATCGTTAGCTCCTCGGTGACCGCTGGGTTAGCAATCAGATAGCCAATCCACATGACCGCCAAGCAGCCAAGAATCACGTAGCCAACCGCGGATTGCGCCATAACCGCAAACGCAGCCACAATGGCACTGGCTAGGCTGCTTACCCCTATCTGTAGGCTATTTTGCAGACCCGCAGCCGTTGCTGAGCAGTGCGCTGCGCTTGATAGTGCTCGGTTCACTACGATTGGGTATAGAGCGCCATTGGCGACAGCTAACAAACAGAATGGCAATAGGATTGGCCAAACACTGCTAAGCTCCCACTGACACGCCACAAACACCATAAGAATAGCCAAGGTTTCTAAGCCAAGAAGCTGCTTAAGTACAGCGTCGTCACCGAGTTTTGCTACTAGCTTTTTACCCGCATAGCCACCAACCATAAAGGCCACGGTTTGTGGGATAAAGCTAAGACCAATGTCTTTTGCCGAGTAGCCAAGCTGGCTCATGATTTCTGGCATACCGGTTAGGTAAGCGAAAAATGCCGCCGATGCCACCCCGTACATGATCACATTGCCCATATACTCTCTTGATCCAAACAAACTCTTAAGATCGGCGCTGATTGAGGATCGTTGCTCGATGGATTTTGGCTGATCTTCAAGTGATAGGGTGATCATTGCCAGTAGCGCACCAGTGATCGCAAGCACCACGAAAATACTGTGCCAGCCCCACATTTCTGTCAGCAAGACACCAAGCTGTGGCGCGAGCGCTGGAGATAGTGCGACGAGCGGCATAATGGTGGCAAAAATCTGTTGGCTGGTTTTCTTATCAAATTTATCGATAACCATAGATTGCCAGATAACAGCGGGTGCACAGACACCAATCGCCTGCAGCAGACGCAGCGATAGCAACTGCCACACCTGTTCGCTCCAAGCTAGACCAAATGACGCGACGGTGAAGATAGCGAGTCCAGCAAATAGCGTTTTACGATGGCCAAAGCGATCACTCGCCAGCCCCCATACAAATTGACCCAGCCCCATACCAACAAGAAATACCGTCAGTGATAGCGCGATCTGCTCGGGCCCAGTGGCAAAGTCCTGCTCGATAAGTTTAAACGCAGGCAAATACATATCCGTGGCGATAAAGCCCAACATGGACAATGCGGATAAGTAGACAAGTTGAAGTTTAGAGATTTTCATTGTTATTCCTTGAAATATTTTCACAGGAATGGATTGGCGCCAGCCCATACTGCTGATGGGGTGTATTCTATTTTTGGATAAAACAAAAATAAAACGCTATATTTTGTGGTTATCTATCAAAAAATTTGAAAGCTAGTTATGTACTCACGTTCTTCATTAGAAATGCTCGATGTGGTGGCACATTTAGGCAGTTTTAGCGCGGCAGCAGAAGTACTGCACAAAGTCCCCTCTGCGATCAGCTATAGCGTGCGTCAGATAGAGCAAGAGCTTGGCGTGCAGCTGTTTACCCGTTTACCACGCAAGGTTGAGCTGACACCTGCCGGCGAGGTATTCATACTGGAAGCTCGCCAAATGCTGCGCCGCATGGATGAACTGACTCACCAAACCCGCCGTGCAGCTCAAGGCTGGCAAAGTAGCTTAAAGCTGACCCTAGATAATATCGTTAAGGTCGACAAGCTGTCGGATCTTATCGAAGATTTTTACCGGGAGTTTGAGTTTGCTGAGCTGCAGATCAACATGGAAGTATATAACGGAGCTTGGGAGGCTATCTCGCAAGAGCGTGCCGATATCGTGATTGGCGCGACCTCAGCCGTTCCAGTGAGTGGCGAATATGGAGTGAAGAAGATTGGTAGTCTAGATTGGGCTCTTGTCATGTCACCCACGCACCCATGCGCTCAAGTCGATGTGCTGGATGAATCTCTAGTGAGCCAATATCCCGCGATTTGCATTGATGATACCTCGCGTGAACTACCAAAACGTCACACTGAGCACTTTCCACAGCAGCGTCGCCTGTTACTTCCCAACTGGTTTACCGCAATTGAGTGTTTGAAAAGCAATGTAGGAATTGGCTACATGCCCAGCCATATTGCTGAGCCTTTGGTTCGCCAAGGTCTTTTGGTTGAGCGTGTATTGCCGGACGCTAAGCTATCGAGTGAATGCTGCATGGTGTGGCGAAAACATGATAACCATAAGCTCCTTGAGTGGATGGTGGATTATCTGGGCGATGAGCAGCAGCTCTATCGTGACTGGCTGCAATCGACATAAATATCATCTAATCGTTGCTCTTGATTAAAAATGACGCTATTTTGAAAACTGTTAATATGGTGTTCGGTAAAAGTAGCGTTGTTGTATGTCTAAGCTGATTGATAAGAAGTGGCAGATGCTGCCAGTCATAGCGCTATCAGTATGTATGCTGGTTGGGTTGTACGGTTTTTATATCACATTGGAGAAATCCATCCATGACTCCGTAAGGCGAACTACAGAATCGTTGCTTGCGGATGTTATCTATGAAATTCAAGAAGATGCACCAAGCTTTGTCAGCAGTCAGACGATTGATGATTACATCGGCGATCTCACTCAAGCCGATGCTGACGCGCGAATTCAGGTGATTAATGGCTTTGGTACGGTTGTGGGGGACACGGCGCTGTCGGACAGAGCGCTGGTGGATCTCGATAACCACGCAGACCGCCCAGAGTTCATCAAGGCATGGGAAACAGGTGTTGGTGAAGATGTCCGCTTTAGCTCAGTGTTGTCAGTCGACATGTTCTACTCGGCGCGCAAGATGTACGTCGGCGATCAAGACTACGTGATTGTGCTTGCCGTTCCAATGCACCACTTAAAAAGCATTACCTATCAATTGATGGGCATCTTAATCGGATTAGCGCTACTGAGTTTAGCGATTCTGATCACTACTTCTGTTTGGAGTCATCGACAAATCATCCTCAGCGTGACCGAAGAGAAACAGAAACAAGATGAGCGAATTCGCCAACGCACCTTAGAAATTGAGCTCATGCATCGCCTCGCGAATATGCTTGCTGCTTGTAATAACCTGATTGAAGCGCAGCGTGTGGTTGAGGATATCGTGCCGCGTATTCTTGGTAAGGTAAACGGCAGTATCTCGTTGATGCGATCTTCTCGAAACCAGTTGGTGACGCAATTGGATTGGGGTGAGGCATGGCCGGGAAGTCGCAGCTTTGCGCCCGACGAATGTTGGTCGCTGCGCAAAGGTCGAAGTCATCTGTCGATTGAGACCTTCCATAATCTCTCTTGCGAGCATATGGCATCGATCGATCAGAACCAAACCCTGTGTATTCCTTTGACCGCACATGGTAATACCATTGGTATTATGCATCTCTATTTTGGTCAAGGAGAGATAGAGGTTGATGAGATCACAACACAGCTTGCCTATAGCGTTGCCGAGCACTTAGGGTTGGCACTGGCGAACCTGAGCTTGCAAGAGAAGCTGCGTTCGCAAGCACTTAGCGATCCATTAACAGGACTCTACAACCGCCGTTTCTTCGAGCAGAAGCTCACAGAACATGTGAATAACTCGGCGACCAGCACGGAGTCGCTATCTCTGTTGATGTTGGATCTCGACCACTTCAAGCGATTTAACGACAACTTCGGCCATGATGCGGGTGATTACGTGCTCAAAGAGATCAGTGCGATGCTAAAACGCACCGTCTCTGATGATGAAATTGCTTGCCGTTTGGGTGGGGAAGAGCTGGCGGTGATCTTGCCGCATAGTGATATGGATGAAGCGACTGAGTACGCCGACAATATCGTGACACAGATACGTACCATGCACCTTGAGCATAAAGGACTATCGTTGGGTCAACTAAGCGTTTCTATTGGTGTGTCGACTTACCCTGAGCCATCGTCTGATATCGAGGGGCTGGTTAAGATGGCGGATAAAGCGCTCTATATGGCGAAAGAGCAGGGCAGGGATCGCGTCGTGAATTATCGCCAGTACAGTGAGGCTAAATCACCGGAGCTTGAGTTGGTTGAAAGCCAGTAAGCTTCATTGCAACGGATACAAAAACACCCCATAACGGGGTGTTTTATTTTAGGATAAGAAGAACTTATAGGACGGGTTGTCCGTTTCATCTTTGCACTGATAACCAAGCTCTCGAAGGTGAGTTGAGAACTCACTAAGATCGCTATCTTCAAGCTCAAACCCACACAACACACGACCATAATCGGCACCATGGTTACGGTAGTTAAACAGACTGATGTTCCAGTGCGTGCCTAACGTGCTCAAGAACTTAAGCAGGGCACCCGGGTACTCTGGGAACTCAAAGCTGTATAAACGCTCTTTAAGCTGCTTTGATGGTTTACCGCCGATCATGTAGCGAATGTGCAGTTTCGCCATTTCATCATCAGAGAGATCAGCGACTGGATAGCCACCAGTGCGAAGGTCGCTAATAATGCCATCAAGCTCATCTTGGCCGCCAACCAGTCTCACACCAACAAAGATGTTTGCGAGCTCATCGTCGTTGTAGCGGTAGTTAAACTCAGTAACGGCACGCCCACCAATGATATTGCAGAACTCAAAGAAAGCACCTTGACGCTCCGGGATAGTGACCGCGAGTAAGCCCTCACGTTTCTCACCCAGCTCACAGCGCTCAGAGACGTAGCGAAGACCGTGGAAGTTGGTGTTTGC
The DNA here is from genome assembly GCF_021441885.1 of Vibrio maritimus. NCBI lineage: Bacteria > Pseudomonadati > Pseudomonadota > Gammaproteobacteria > Vibrionales > Vibrionaceae > Vibrio > Vibrio maritimus. The sequence goes on along the minus strand of NZ_CP090438.1, from coordinate 3,550,739 downwards.
ACCAGAAAGCACAGTACCAAGTTGTTTGTTTTTAAGCTGATGTTTTTCAGCAAACTTCTTAAGACCTGCTAACGCCAGGGCACCAGATGGCTCGGCAATAGCACGGGTGTCTTCAAAGATATCTTTCACTGCAGAACAGATCTCATCGCTAGATACGGTAATGTGACCATCAATGTACTGCTGACAAAGCCTAAAGGTCTCGTTACCGATGATCTTCACCGCTACGCCATCAGCAAACATGCTCACTTGGTCAAGGACGACTGGCTCACCAGCATCTAATGCGGCTTTTAGACAAGCAGAGTCTTCAGGCTCAACCGCAATCACTTTGATTTCAGGCATAAGCTGCTTAACCAGCACGGCAACACCCGCCGCCAGACCACCGCCGCCTACAGGGACAAAGATGTAATCAAGGTGACCATTTTGCTGCAGCATTTCCATACCGATAGTACCCTGTCCCGCAATCACCAAAGGGTGATCGAAAGGGGGAACAAAGGTATAGCCATGTTCTTTTGAGAGACGCTCGGCTTCGGCTTTCGCCTCATCAAAGTTGCTGCCGTGAAGTACCACGTTGCCACCAAAGCCACGTACCGCTTCTACCTTGATGTCTGGTGTGGTTTTTGGCATCACGATAGTCGTATTGATACCGAGCTTGGTGCCTGATAGCGCCATGCCTTGAGCGTGGTTACCTGCTGAAGCGGCAATCACACCGGCACGCTTTTGTTCATCGCTAAGGTTCGCCACCATGTTGTAGGCGCCGCGAAGCTTGAACGAGTGTACAGGCTGTCTGTCTTCACGCTTGATTTGGACTTGGTTACCGATGCGAGCGCCGAGTCTTGGCATATCTTGAAGTGGCGATACGGTCGCCACTTCGTAGACAGGAGCTCTGAGAACCTGACGCAGATAATCTGCGCCAGATACGGGATGATTATCTACGTCACTCATGATTAGCCCTCGAGTTTGGACTTATCACGTACCGCGCCTTTGTCGGCGCTGGTGGCTAGATTGGCGTAGGCTTTCAATGCTAGAGAAACAGTACGTTCACGATCAGCAGGTTTCCAGCCAAGCTTGTCTTGCTCTGCGCGGCGAGCGGCTAGCTCGTCTTCAGAAACAACAAGCGTGATCTCTCGATTTGGAATATCGATATTGACCATATCGCCATCTTTCACCAAACCAATGGTACCGCCATTAGCCGCTTCTGGAGAGGCGTGACCGATAGAAAGCCCCGATGTACCGCCAGAGAAGCGGCCGTCAGTCAGTAGTGCACACTCTTTGCCTAGACCCATAGATTTTAGGTAAGTCGTTGGGTACAGCATCTCTTGCATGCCCGGACCGCCTTTTGGACCTTCGTAGCGGATAACCACGACATCACCGGCTTTCACTTTACCGCCTAGGATGCCATCTACCGCATCTTCTTGGCTTTCGAATACCACCGCAGGGCCTTGGAATTTAAGGATGCTCTCATCCACGCCTGCTGTCTTAACGATACAGCCGTCCAGTGCGATGTTGCCTTTTAGTACCGCAAGACCGCCGTCTTGGCTGTACGCATTTTCTTTAGTACGGATACAACCATTTTCACGGTCGTCATCAAGAGTGTCCCAGCGACAATCTTGCGAGAAGGCTTGCGTAGTACGAATGCCCGCAGGGCCTGCGCGGTAGAAGGATTTCACTTCTTCCGAATCCGTCAGCATGATGTCGTATTGAGACAGCTGCTCTTCCATTGTCAGACCAAGTACCGTTTTGGTTTGGTTGTTCAATAGACCTGCGCGGTTAAGCTCACCTAGGATACCGATAACACCACCCGCGCGGTGTACGTCTTCCATGTGATACTTAGGCGTTGATGGCGCTACCTTACAAAGGTTTGGCACGCGGCGAGACATCTGATCGATATCTTCCATATCAAAGTCGACGTCGCCCTCTTGCGCCGCGGCAAGTAGGTGAAGAACCGTGTTGGTTGAGCCGCCCATGGCAATATCTAACGCCATTGCGTTCTCAAATGCTTCTTTGCTGGCGATATTACGCGGCAGCGCTGACGCATCATCTTGCTCGTAGTAGCGCTTAGTGAGGTCAACAATGCGTTTACCTGCATTCTTAAACAGCACCTCGCGATCGGCGTGAGTGGCAAGTAGAGAGCCGTTACCTGGCTGAGATAGTCCCAGCGCTTCGGTTAGACAGTTCATTGAGTTAGCGGTAAACATACCAGAGCAAGAGCCACAAGTCGGACATGCAGAGCGCTCTACTTGCTCACTTTGCTCATCAGAAACCGTTGGATCGGCGCCTTGGATCATCGCATCAACCAGATCAAGTTTGATGATCTGATCAGAAAGCTTAGTTTTACCTGCTTCCATTGGGCCGCCAGACACAAAGATCACAGGGATGTTAAGGCGCATTGAAGCCATGAGCATTCCCGGGGTGATCTTGTCGCAGTTTGAGATACAGACCATTGCATCCGCACAGTGTGCATTCACCATGTACTCTACTGAGTCAGCGATAAGCTCACGTGATGGCAATGAGTACAGCATACCGCCGTGACCCATCGCGATACCGTCATCCACAGCGATGGTGTTGAATTCTTTCGCGATGCCGCCCGCTTCTTCGATCTCTCGAGCGACGAGCTGACCAAGGTCTTTCAGGTGTACGTGACCTGGAACAAACTGAGTGAACGAGTTCACAACGGCAATGATAGGCTTACCGAAGTCTTCTTCTTTAACGCCAGTTGCGCGCCATAGAGCACGCGCACCAGCCATATTGCGACCATGAGTTGTGGTGGCAGAACGATATTTTGGCATTGTAATACTTCCTTAAATTTACTTGGTGCTTACTGGTTATCTTGTGGGTAGACGTAGTCCAACCAGCCCCACTTATCTTCAGTGGTGCCGTTGAATAAACCGAAGTACGCATCTTGCATCACTTTGGTGATTGGGCCGCGTTTGCCTTCGCCTACTTCAATCTTATCGATAGTACGAACTGGAACGATTTCCGCCGCCGTACCTGTCATGAACACTTCATCAGCAAGATATAGCGCTTCACGAGCAATGTTGGCTTCACGCACTTCATAGCCCATGTCTTTTGCTAGCGTCATGATAGAGTCACGGGTAATACCAGGAAGGATAGCGCTGGTGGCTGGTGGCGTCGTAATCACGCCATCTTTGACCACGAAAATGTTTTCACCTGCGCCTTCTGATAGGTAACCGTCAACGCTCAGCGCGATGCCTTCATCATAGCCATGACGACGGGCTTCACCGCCAACCAAGAGCGACGATAGGTAGTTACCACCCGCTTTTGCCGCCGTTGGAATCGTGTTAGGTGCTGCGCGATTCCAACTAGAAATCATCGCATCTACACCGTTTGCGAGTGCTTCTTCACCTAGGTAAGAGCCCCATGGGAAAGCAGCGATGATAAGATCCATTACCGTACCTTCTGGTGGACAAACACCGAGACCAACATTACCAACAAAACCAAGAGGACGGATATACGCGGATTCTAGCTTGTTTTGACGTAGCGTTTCGCGCGTCGCCTCCATGATTTCTTCTTCGGTAAAAGGAATTGGGAAGCGATAAATTTTTGCAGAATCTTTTAGACGCTTAGCGTGCTCAGGGTGACGGAATACCACAGGCCCTTTTGGCGTGTTGTAACAGCGAACCCCTTCAAAAACCGATGTGCCATAGTGCATTGCGTGGGTTAAGACGTGTACATTCGCCTCTGCCCATGGAACCATCTCACCATTAAACCAAATAAAATCTGCTGTACTTTTAGCCATTTAGCATTCCTTCCTTATGCACTTTGTTCTTGTAGGTTGTGATTGGTCAGTTCGTTGTGTTTAAGCTCTGTTACCTCGACGGTACGAATATCCCAAAGCTTTTCAATCTGGTTGATCAAGGTAGTGATCGGGCGATCGCTGTCTACGATGATCTCAACACTGGCAATCTTACTCTCATGGTTTTGAGTGGCGGCCACTTGTTTGATGATAAAGCCACGGTGGCGAATCACGCGCAATACGCGCTCAAGCAAGACAGGTTTGTCATCGGCTTTGATGTCTAGTAGATATCTGTCCATTAGGTATTCTCCAACATGTCACTATTTGAGGCACCTGGTGGAACCAAAGGCCATACGTTTTCTTCTTCATCGATCAGCACGTGCAGCATGTAAGAGGTCTTTGACTCCAGCATCTCTTTCAGTGCTGGCTCGACTTCTTCTTTGCGCGTGATGGTCTTGCCAGGAATATCAAAGGCTTTAGCTAGCATGACGAAATCTGGGTTGTCATCCAAAATCGTTTCACTATGTCTGCCGTCGAAGAACAGTGACTGCCACTGTCTTACCATACCAAGACGTTGGTTATTTAACAGTACAATTTTTACTGGGATCTGACGGCGCTTAAGCGTGCCGAGCTCTTGAACGTTCATCATGAATGAGCCGTCACCGGTAATCAGCACTGATTGGTCATCAGGACGCCCAACTGCCGCGCCCATCGCCGCAGGCAGACCAAAGCCCATAGTGCCGAGACCCGCTGAGGTAATAAAGTTCTCAGGCAGTCTTGGCTGAATGTGCTGAGCAGCCCACATCTGGTGCTGACCAACGTCGGTAGAGACGATGGAGTTTTCTGGCATCATGTCCGAAAGCTGTTTTAGCAGCAGCGGAGCAAAAATCAGATCGCCTGGGTGGTCGTAGCGCCATTTGAAGCCGCTGCGAAGACTCTCACTGTGATGTGCCCATGCGTTGATGTCTTTTGATAGCTCAAGCTGAGGCAAGATCACATTGATGTCACCACGTAGCGCCGCATGCGCCTCGCGCAGCTTATTGAACTCTGCCGCATCGATATCGATGTGAATCACCTTCGCGTGCGGTGCAAACGTATCTAGCTTACCGGTCACGCGGTCATCAAAGCGCGCGCCGACTACAATCAGTAGGTCACACTCTTGCACCACCAAGTTCGCGGCTTTGGTGCCGTGCATACCAAGCATGCCTAGATAGTGAGGGTCGTGGCGGTCAATCGTACCAAGACCTTTTAGCGTGCTGACACTTGGCATAGGGTTGATGCGAAGGAATTCGCGAACCGACTCGGTCGCATTGGCAAGCTGAACACCACCACCGACATACAGCACCGGACGAGAGCTTTCATCAAGCAACTGCTGCGCGCGTTTTACCTGCTGCTCATCAGCAACCGGGATTGCAGGTGGTGTAAATGGAGGAAGCACGTCCACCGGAGCATTAGCAAGTTGGACATCTTTGGCGATATCAACGATGACAGGACCAGGTCTGCCTGTTTTAGCAACTTCAAATGCTTCGGCTAGAGTGGGAGCGAGTTCGTTGATATCAGTCACGAGGTAGCTGTGTTTGGTACACGAGAGAGACATACCGATCACATCCATTTCTTGGAAGGCATCAGTACCGATATGTGAACTAGCAACTTGGCCAGTGATAGCAACGAGAGGGATAGAATCAAGGAAAGCGTCGGCAAGGCCGGTGACAAGGTTGGTGGCTCCAGGGCCTGAGGTTGCCATGCAAACAGCAACATCTTTGGTGGCTCTTGCCATTCCGATGGCAGCCATTGCAGCGCCTTGTTCGTGTCGGCAAAGGATATGTTCCACACCACCGTCATACAAGGCATCGTAGATTGGCATGATGGCTCCCCCTGGGTAACCAAACACGGTCTCGATACCTTGCTGCTTCAATGCGGCTACAACTAATTCAGCACCTGTCATTATAGCCTCCTTGAGTGCCACGCTTATCGTGACGATTTGTCGTTCGCTTGCACATGTTGTGCTCCATTCTTCCTGTCATCTCAGCCAGTTGGCCTTCAATGAGTGATCACTATCAAATTACTAATATGAGTTTGTAAAAAAACCCCCGGACTTTTCAGTGCGGGGGTTTTTAAAATCTTGTGGTTATTTAACGCCCACATGCCCCCGTGCGGTACCAATCAGGACCACAATAATCAGGCTAATCAGAGTGTGAGAGTGTGCGTTAAAAGTCATTATCTTGTTTATTAATCGTTGCGTTGTGTCTAACGAAATTGTTTGCGTCCCTAGTGGTATCACAAATTTCTGTTAGCTGACAAGCAAAAAATCATACTTTCTTCACATTTACTCAGCATTAAATGTCGAGATATAACATTGGGTATATATAAAAATCTGACTTTTAACCGCCCAACAAAGAGAAGTCGGAATAAAAAAGGGATTCTATGGGATTATCTATTATTTATAGCCGTGCCAGCGTTGGTGTGGAGGCACCTTTGGTGACGGTGGAAGTGCACATCAGTAATGGTATGCCAGGCTTTACACTGGTAGGACTTCCCGAGACAACCGTAAAGGAATCCAAGGACAGAGTTCGCAGTGCCATCATCAACTCTCGCTTCGAATTTCCTGCTAAAAGAATTACCGTTAATCTCGCCCCTGCGGATCTGCCTAAAGAGGGAGGACGGTTTGATTTACCAATAGCGTTAGGAATACTCGCCGCGTCCGACCAACTGCCACACGATAAGCTGCTGGCACATGAGTTGGTCGGTGAACTGGCTCTGTCTGGGGAGCTTAGATCGGTGAAAGGTGTGCTACCTGCCGCGCTCGCCGCCAACAAAGCGCAGCGCTGCTTGCTTGTGCCAGAAGACAATGGCGATCAAGCTGCGCTCGTGGGCAAAGAGAACCACAAGTCTGCCTCCTCACTATTGGATGTGTGCAGCTATCTGATGGGGCAGCAGACGCTTTCTTTAGTGACCAGTGAAGCGCGAGCGCCATCTTCCGCTAAAACGCGCGATCTTCAAGATATTATTGGTCAGCAACAGGGTAAACGTGCCTTGGAGATCGCAGCGGCAGGTAATCATAATCTATTGTTCTTGGGACCACCGGGCACCGGCAAGACCATGCTTGCCTCTCGCCTGTGTGACTTGCTGCCGGAGATGAGTGAAGAAGAAGCGATGGAAACCGCCTCTGTCGCTTCGTTAACTCAGCAGGAGATCAACGAGAGCAACTGGAAAACCAGACCCTTTCGAGCGCCCCATCATTCCAGTTCAATGGCCGCACTGGTTGGTGGCGGATCTATTCCAAGACCGGGAGAAATCTCTCTGGCGCACAACGGGCTGCTTTTCTTAGACGAGATGCCGGAGTTTGAGCGTAAAGTGCTGGATTCACTTCGTGAGCCACTAGAGTCTGGTGAGATCATCATTTCTCGCGCCCAAGGAAAAACGCGTTTTCCAGCGAGATTTCAGCTTGTTGGTGCACTAAACCCGAGCCCTACAGGCTACTACGAAGGCAATCAAGCCAGAACCAATCCCCAGCTCATTCTTCGTTATCTGAGCCGATTATCCGGACCTCTGCTGGACAGGTTTGATATGTCTATCGAGATACCTTCACTGCCCAAAGGGACCTTGGCGGAAGGTGGCGATAGGGGAGAAACCACGCAAGTGGTTAAGCAGCGTGTGTTGGTTGCCAGAGAGACCATGCTATCGCGAAGTGGCAAGGTCAATGCCCTGTTGCAAAGTCGTGAAATTGAGCATTACTGCCAATTAGAAAAAGCCGATGCCGAGTTTCTGGAGAATGCTCTGCATCGACTCGGTCTATCGATACGCGCGTATCATCGTATTATCAAGGTGGCGCGAACCATTGCTGACCTTGCCAATGAGCCCAACATCCAGAGAGCTCATATCGCAGAGGCGCTAGGCTACCGCGCCATGGACAGATTGCTCAAGCAGCTTACTGCGCAAGCGGTGTAGTTAAAACGCGAAGTTCATACCGATAGAGGTGATCCAGTCTGCGGAGTCATAGAAGGCGATTGAGGAATCTGTCGCGTTGTAGCCAGATAGTGAGATCAGCGACAGTGAGTCGATGTTTCCTAGCGACAGGTATTCATAGGCAAGAAACGCACTGTACTTGTCGTCGATACGACCAGACTGCTCGAATATTGCGTTGTTACCACGATATTCGTGATTCATGTAGCTCATGGTTGCAGCGATGCTATGTTTTTTATGAACAAACAAAGCAGTAAGTTCGCTGCCCACACCTTGGTTGTTAAGCGCTTCGCCTTTGGCGTCATCGAGGAGGTAAATCAGCGAGGGAAACAGCGTCCAAGCGTTGCTCATTGATAGGGTGTAAGAGCCTTTGACGTAGTACATGTCACTGTTACGGTCGTATTGACTCGACAGGTTGTTTGTTAGGTTGGCGGCGGAGCTTTCGTCGGTTACCTCGCGGTTGCCGTAAGCCATATCAAGGGTAAATAATGAGCCCGCAATATTCTCTATCTGTAGGCGATAGGCTTCGCCCCTTGCTTCGGTTTCTTCGAGCTGATCGGCACCGACGTAAGGGTTTTTCCAGATGGGCTCACCAATCACGGTAGGGAGATAAGAGGCACTCCAAATGGAGCCGTCTTGCAATTGCTGGCGATAGCCACCTTCGAGCACAAAGGTACCTACTGCGATGTCGTCTCGAGATGTACCGACAAACCACTCTTTGTCACGCTGAGCACCATAGGTGTATTTCACCATGCCAAGTGGCATCCAAAAATCATCATAGGCTTCTTGCGAGGCGCTGATTTTTGGATCTAAGCTTGCGACAAGATTCGACTTATCACCAACCTGCGCACTACTGATGGATATCTCTCCGCTAAACCCGCTCTCGGGTGCAAGAGCCGCCGATACTGAATGGGAGAACACTACCAGCAGAGTGGCGCTGAGAAGAGGCTTGCTTATCGTCATACTATATCCGTCAGAAAAAGGCACGCTCATCACGTACACCTATATTTAGTGCGGATACTTTAACGACAAAAAATGGCTTAACAACACATCTTGCTAAGCCATATATCGGTTAATTTAATGCTTTGGGCGAGCTTCTATTAGAACTCCCAGTTTAGACCAACAGACGTAATCCAATCTTTGGAGTCATAGAACTCGATGTTTGAAGTGCTGTTGTTGATACCACCGAAAGCAACCAATGAGAGGTTGTCTGAGTAAAAGATGCCTGGGTACTCATAGGCCAAGAAGGCTTTCCACTCATCATCTTTGCGAGTGACATCATCAAACACTGGGTTGGCACCGTCATACTGACGGTTCAAGTAGGTTACAGTGAAGGCAAATTGGTGATTTCCTGCCGAGATGAAGGAAGACACTTCAGCACCATAGGTATTGCTCTTCATCGCGCTGCCATTGGCATCTTGCTGGGTGTAGATCAGTGCTGGGAACAACAGAACGCCTCGGTTGATCGGTAGCATCATCTTGAACTTGCCGTAGAAGATATCGGCATTTCGGTCCAGCGTTGCCATTTCTTCGGCGGTTAAGCCCGCTCCCGATCCGGATAGTTCTGAATCCAGTCTACGTTCACCGTAAGCAAGATCGAGGCTAAATAGGGAACCAGCGATATTATCGATTTGCATACGGTAGGCGGTACCTTTCTCATCCGTGGTGTTTCGCGCGGTATTGAGGAGGTATGGGTCTTGCCAAACTTCGCCTTCAAGAATGGTTGGGAGTACTGCTAGACTCCACTTGGTGCCACCTTGAAACTGATAGCGATAGCCTGTTTCTAGCGCAAGAGTACCTACTGCTACGTCTGCTCGAGAGGTACCTAAGAAAACTTGATGGTTGGAGCGTGAGCCCCACGTGTATTGAACGTTACCTAGAGGCAGAACGAGCGCGCTGCTATTTTCTTGCTGTCCCCCATTGTAGGTACGGAACTCATCATCGGTATTGGTGAGATTTGACGTTTTACTGGCGTAAGCGGCGTTTATTGCTATCTCGCCACTAAAGCCATTACTTTCTCCTAATTTAGCCACTGCACCATGAGAGACAACACTCAGTGACACTGCTAAGACACTCCATGCCCTTTTCATAACGGTTCCTTATCACATTCTGAATATCGAGGTAACGGTTGTAATTATATGTTTATGTTATGTTATTGGTTCAGAATAAGATTGTTTTTTGCAAGTTACAACACAAATCAGACCAATAAATTAATCGTTGCGTGGGGCTTTTCCCCTTGTACAATTAACCGCCATAAAACTGTTACAAATACTTCATAGAACGTTAGATATGCTTGGATACCTAATTTTTGTAATGAGTTCGTCGCTCGTCATTCTCAACACGGCATTTTGCTCTATCCCAATTTTGGGTTTTGGGCTGATCAAATTGGTGTTGCCGTTTAAGCCTATTCAGGCACTGTGTACCTCGCTGGCAAACAAGTTTATGTGGCTATGGGCAACCATAAACCACGGCATACTGCATTTGGTGAATCCAAAGCTCGAATGGGAAATTGAAGGAATAGAATCGCTGAAAAAAGATGGCTGGTATCTGATGATCAGCAATCACCTTAGCTGGACTGATATTGTCGTGCTGTGTAGCGTGTTTAAAGACCGTATTCCAATGCCAAAGTTTTTCCTTAAACAGCAGCTGCTGTATGTGCCATTCGTAGGGATGGCGTGTTGGGCGCTGAATATGCCCTTTATGAAGCGCTATTCTCGCGAGTATTTGATTAAGCACCCAGAGAAGCGTGGTCAAGATTTGGAAACTACCCGCCGCTCATGCGCCAAGTTTAAGGATACCCCGACGACGGTCGTGAACTATGTCGAAGGGACGCGCTTTACACCAGAGAAGCAAAAACGCAGCAAAGCTGGCTTCGAGCACTTACTGCAGCCTAAATCGGGTGGCATAGCTTACACACTGGCCGCGATGGGCGAACAGTTTGATAGCATTATCGATGTGACACTCGCCTACCCAGAAAACCGTGTTGAGCCCTTTAAGGCCGCGTTGATGGGGAACATGACCAAGATCGTGGTTAAGGTGCGAACCTTACCCGTCGACGAGAATGTCCGCGGCGATTACTTTAATGACAAGCCATACAAACGTCGCTTCCAGCAATGGCTGGGAGAGGTCTGGCAAGAGAAAGATGAAGCGCTGAAAGAGGTTCATCGTAAATAAAAAAACCGAGCCTTCAGTGTTGACTGGGCTCGGTTTTTTCTACATTCGTTATTTCGACGCTAGGGTTACTTCTTCAGTAGGAAGTTAACCAGCTCAAAATACTCATCCAGAGACTGGATACTTCCAGATTCCACTAGATATTTGTTGTTTACTACTACCGCTGGAACACCAGATAAGCCACTGTCTTTGAACTGCTTGTCAAAGCGGCGCACCATTGAATCGACAGCAAAACCTTTGAATGCTGAGTCGAATTTCTTCGCATCAACACCCTCATCAAGGAAGATCTGGCGAAGCTCTTCATCGTTTCTTGGTGGTTGGTTTAGGTCATGGATACGGCGGAACATCACCGGTACCATCTTGTCTTCGACTTTAAGTGCAATCATGGTCGCGTAAGCCTTGCTCATTGACATACCCATGTTACCACCCATAAAAGAGACGTGGTTCTTTTGGAATTTCGCGTCAGCAGGGATCTTTTTCTTCAACTGAGCAATGATAGGCTCAAAGCTATTACAGTGTGGGCAATAGAATGAGAAGAACTCGGTGACGACGGGCTTAGATGACTTTTCTAGCTCCAACACTTTATAGTGTGTGCCTTCTTGGAACTGTGCGGCACTGACGCTTAGGCTGACGAGTAGCGTCGCAAAAAGTGCGATGATTTTTTTCATTATTTTCTCCATGTGTATAACGCAATCCTATTGATGGATTTCGACTAGTTTGTCACCACTGCGGCTGCAATGAAAGTGGCTTTTCGTTAAGAGCGGCAATTTGCTCCTTAAACCCCAGTACCTGGCCTTCCCAATATTTGGCGTCGTTGAACCAAGGAAACGCGAGCGGAAACGCAGGATCATGCCAGCGCTTGGCTAGCCATGCCATGTAGTGCACCATACGTAGACCGCGTAAAGGCTCAATAAGTTTCAATTGACTGCTAGGTAAGTCGCTGAATTCTTGATACCCCTCCAATAACACGTCGAGTTGCATCAGTTTGTCCTGACGGTCACCATTGAGCAGCATCCACAGGTCCTGAACCGCAGGTCCGTTACGCGCGTCGTCGAGATCGACGAACATTGGACCATCACGCCATAGAATGTTGCCTGGGTGACAATCGCCATGCAGCCTAATGGTCTCAGTGGGTTGCCAATGCGCTTCAATCTGATTAATAAGCATGTCCAAATCACTAAAGAAGGCGTTCTCTAAATGCGCTGGGATAAAGCTCGAGTTTTGCAGCAGGGTACGAGGCTGATACAGATACTCATCCAGACCTATGGTAGGGCGGTGCTCAAATGGCTTGCTTGCACCGACTTTATGAATACGACCAAGGAAGCGTCCCACCCATTCAATCTGCTCAAGGTTATCGACCTCGAATTGCCTTCCGCCTTCGCTAGCAAACAAGGTAAATAGGTAGCCTTGATACTCATGAATCGACTGTCCGTTGATAATGAGTGGTGCAGAGACTGGCACTTCATGTTCCAGTAGTTCATGAGCGAAATCGTGCTCTTCTTGAATCTGTGCGTGTGTCCAGCGTTGAGGGCGATAAAACTTCACCACATAGCGTCGGCGTTCTTCATCAGTGAACTGATACACACGGTTTTCATAGCTATTGAGGGGAAGTAGACCGGATTCGGCTCTGACTCCAATACTTTCAAGGGCGTACCACATGAAATCGGGTGTCAGGGCATCGAAGTTGAACGCAGTATCTGTCATCGTGATGATAAAAAAGGCTCGTTGCCGAGCCCTTTCCTATTATGTCGTGCTGCTAGCGAGCTAGAGCTTTTTGATAAATCGACTCTCCACTTGTACGGAGAAGTCATTACTGTCGCTCAGTATAAACTGAATTGTCGAGACAGGTGAACTTAGCTCATCAGGATTTGCACCTAGACTCATCGGCAGGTTGTACACCTCGCCAGGCTCAACGGTGATGGTTTGTCTGCCATACCAGGTTGCCCCTTCTAAACCAGAGACGCTCAAGGTGTATTGCTGCTCTTGCTGGGTTTTGTTGATGACCTTTAAGGTGTAGGTGTTCTCGACCAAACCGTCACTGTTGACGCGGAACAGTTGGTTACGGTCGCGAAGTACACTCAAGCCTGCCGGGTCTACCGCGGATACTTGCGCAAAGAACAGTCCCACCATGACCAGCAATACCGCGCCATAGCCGAGCAGTTTTGGTCGCATGACTTTGGTGTGTTTACCTGAGAGTCGATGTTCAGTGGTGTAGCTAATCAGCCCTTTGTCGTAGCCCATGCGGTCCATGGTCTTGTCACAAGCGTCGATACAGGCGCCGCAGTTGATACATTCGTATTGCAGACCATCGCGAATATCGATACCCGTTGGACAAACTTGTACGCACAGATCGCAGTCGATACAGTCGCCTAAGCCAAGCTGCTTGGGATCGGCTTTGCGAGAGCGAGGTCCGCGCTTTTCACCGCGCTTGGTATCGTAACCGACGATAAAGGTGTCTTTGTCGAACATTGCAGACTGGAAGCGTGCATACGGGCACATGTGGATACACATGATAGAGCGCATCCATCCTGCATTGGCATAGGTACATGCAGCGAAGAACACAACCCAGAACACAGGCCAAAAGCTGGCATTGAAGGTGAAGAAATCGCTGACCAGTGGACCAATGGGTACAAAATAGCCGGTAAAGGTAAAGCCGGTAGCGAGTGCAATCGCAATCCAAGCGGCATGTTTGAGACCTTTGCGAGCAATAAGGTTGCCGGTGAGTTTTCCGCTATCTTGCTTGCGGCGTTTGTTCGCGCTGCCTTCCAGTTTTTCTTCAAACCAGATGTACATAAAGGTCCACACGGTTTGTGGGCACAAGTAACCACACCAGACACGACCTAGAAAGGTGGTGATAAAGAACAGACCAAAGGCCGCGACCATAAATAGCAGAGCGAGTAGAGTGAGATCTTGCGGATAAAGGGTGGTACCAAAGAAGTTAAACTGCTGATTACCGATATCAAGCAGTACCGCTTGTCTCTCGCCGTAGGGTATCCATGGAATGATGGCAAAGAGTACGAGTAAGAACCAGCCACCGTAGCGTCTGAGTTTTTGAAAGGTACCTTTGCTCTCGCGTACATAGATTCGATTACTTGGGTTGAATCTGTCGCCGTTGCCTTTGTGGGTTTTGGGGTTGAACGTTTTGGGTGTTACATCCTTTACGTCGATTTTATCCTGACTCATTGTTGAGTGTCCTTCTTGGGCTGACGGTGCGTTTCGGACGCACTCTATCTATTCCGACATTGCATTGACTGTGTACGACGCCATGCCATTTTATGTGGCAGTTTTATTCGGTACGCAGTATGAAAACCCAAGGATTATAACCCTGATAACAATTTCATTTCTTTAAGGCTATCAACCTTTAACAACAAAATTAGCCAAGGCTCATATAAAAAACGACCCTTAGAGGGTCGTTTTTATAACTATTCGTTATTTGATGATGCCGCGAGCCTTGAGCAAAGCTGTCTTGAAATCATCCTCTTGGTCTTTGGCAAGGCCTGGGATCATTTCGTCTTTTTTACTGTTACGCATCTTTAGGTGATAGATGAGTACATCGTCGGTCAATTCTTCCAGTTTGCCATCATAGCCCGCTTCATTAGCAAGCTTCACTAGGAATTCCAACAAGTTAAGATCAGAATCTTTTTGCCATTCAGGGTGAATGAGCTCGATTAGTTCGTTGACGCGGTGACACTTCATAACTTTCTCCACAAAATTTATAGGTATTTTTGAGTAAAAGTATCAAAGTTCATTGAGAATACCAATATGTGGTGAAATGGAAGGCAAAAAAAAGCGCAGACAGACTGCGCTTTTTATTAAGCTGCTTTAACAACGCGTGTTGGCGTTGATGTCATTCGGACACCTTGCTCAACCAGGGTCATTGAAGGAGCGACTTTTTTCGCGACAGGAGCAGAGACAAAACCACTGCGACGACGCATTGACGCACTGCGATGTACTGAGTGCGAGAACCTGACGGGTGTTGGGCGCATATTTTTGTAACCTAACAAGTCAGGCAATTCCGTTGCCAAATAGTTGGCCTGACTACTTATGAGAAACACTGAATAGACTCCCAATGTCGCTCTTTTTTGACTAATGCCACTCCAAATAAGTAATCAGGAATTACGGTGTGCATGCACACCACGCATAGAATAGCAGTAAGCTTCGGTATATTCGATAGATCCCATAAAAAAAGTGGTTAATTTTTCTTCACCGACTCTGTGCGCATATCGTTTGTTTTCTCGGCAGATTTACGATACAACACTAACAGTGTCTTTGGTTATAAAGGGAAGTAAGTATGTCTTTTTTCAAAAAAACCTTAGCAAGTTTTGGGATAGGGGCGGCCAAAGTTGACTCTGTCCTGCATCAAGAGTTTCTCCACCCGGGGGAAACGGCAAAAGTGACCATTCATGTGTATGGTGGTAAAACGGCGCAAACAGTTGATAACATCAAGCTAAAACTGTGTTGTCGCTATATTGATGAAGTGGCTCAAAACCAAAACGACAACAGTAACCACCATGGCGTCCCCAAAAAGAAAGTTTCCAAGACCTACGAGTTGCAATCGTGGACGCTTCCATACGCCTTTACCATCGAGCCCGGGGAAACCCGTGACTTTGATGTCGAGCTAGATGTGCCTTGGAACACGCCCGTGACGATTGGTGATTCTCGAGTCTGGTTGGAAACCGGTTTGGATATCGCAATGGCGGCGGACCCTCAAGACAAAGACATGCTGACCGTTCGCCCCGATCCTTTGATTGATGGCATCTTCGTCGCACTTGAAGATCAAGGGCTGCGCATTCGTCAGGTCGAATGCGAGGCAGCTAAGGGCTTTGCGATGCCCTTTGTTCAAGAGTTTGAGTTTGTGCCAACCACAGGGCCTTATCACGGACGTTGGCGTGAGCTCGAGATCATCGCCTATCGAAGCGAAGATGAGCTCAAGCTGTGGTTTGAGATTGACCGCAACAAAGAGGGAGTGAAAGGTATGCTCTCTAGCTTGATTGGTCTAGGTCAACTGAAACGAGAATTGACATTGCCAAGTTCCCTGTCAGGTGAAGAGGCTGGACAACAAGTCCTCGATTATCTAGAGCAAACCACCTAAGTTTGAGCTAACACATGTTCGCTGAATGTGGCATACTCTGATTTTCTGGCGAAAATGAGAGTATGCTCAATGTCGACGATCACTTCTAATTACAGTCTACGTGAAGAGTGGGCAAACAGTGTTACCCACGGCATTGGCGTTATCCTCTCTATTATCGGATTGATAATGCTGCTGCAGCGATCGCTGGCAGCGGGTGCCGACGTCATGACCATTACCAGCATGAGTTTATATGGTGGTAGCATGATTACCTTATTTCTCGCCTCAACGCTGTATCACTCCATCCCAAACCCTAGCAGTAAGCGCTGGCTCAAGACCTTTGATCATTGCGCCATTTTCTTGCTTATCGCCGGCAGCTACACCCCATTTATGCTTGTCAGCTTGAGAACCCCACTCGCGGTGGGATTGATGATCGTGATTTGGGCGTTGGCCGTGATAGGCATCATAATGAAGCTGTTCTTCGTGTATCGATATAAGCGCGCATCATTGATTACTTATTTGGTGATGGGATGGCTGTCGCTGATCGTGATTTACCAGCTTGCCAAACATCTCGACCCATCCGGTTTGATTCTTCTGGCTGCTGGTGGCGCGATTTACACGCTCGGTGTGGTGTTCTACGCCAATAAGCGCATTCCTTACAATCATGCTATTTGGCATCTGTTTGTTCTCGGTGGCGCAGCGTGTCACTTCTTCGCCGTGTATCGGTATGTAGAGCCTGTTTAGCGCTCAGTTAAAACGCTTAGCGGCGCCAAAACGCAGGAAAGAATAGTACGATAAGGGTCAGGATTTCTAGGCGTCCCATCAGCATGCCAAAGCTGAGTAACCACTTAGCGGCATCCGGTAGAGGGGCAAAGTTTCCTGTTGGGCCAATTATCGATCCCATTCCTGGGCCTACGTTGGCAACGGCCGTTATTGCGCCAGAGATACTAGTCACTGGATCCAATCCCATGGCACTAAGTGCACCCGCCAGCACGATAATGGTCACGAAGAACATTAAACCAAAGGCGACAACCGAGCGGACGATGTCGTCGTTTACTGGCCTTTGGTTGTATCGCTGAACAAACACGCCTGAAGGATGGATAAGCTTCATCATCTGCTTGTGAAGCAGAGTCACCGCTATCTGAAAGCGAAAGATTTTGATACCACCGGATGTCGAGCCTGAGCAGGCACCGACCATCATCATAAAGGCAAAGACCACGGATGGGAGAGGTCCCCAAGCGGTGAAATCTTCCAGTCCAAATCCAGTGGTGGTGACGACGGAAACGATATTGAACATGGACACGCGGAAGGCATCGGAGAGTGCATAGCCATCTTCAATAAACAGCCAAAGAGCAACAACGGTGCTAGAGACTAGAAATAGATAACCGAAGCCTCGTACCTGTGCATCATTCAAGAGCACTCTAGGATCTCGCTTAGACAGTGCGGCAACAAAAAGCAGAAATGGCAGACCACCTAAAAACATAAACACGGTACCAACCCAATGTGAGCCCTGTGAGAAATGATTCATTGAGCCGTCAGAGGTTGAGTATCCTCCGGTGGATAGGGTGGTAAAGGAGTGATTGATGGCATCAAAAAGGTTCATTCCAGTGGCGAGATAGCCGAGCAGACACAGCCCAGTTAGCACTAGGTACACCACAACGATGTTTTTCGCGACGGTCTTGGCGCGTGGACTGCTCTTATCTGACCAATCGGAGGACTCGGTTTGGAACAGCCTCATACCACCCACGTTGAGCATGGGGAGCACCGCCACCGCCATAACGATAAAACCAATGCCGCCAAGCCATTGCAAGATGGATCGCCACAACAAAATACTCGGTGCCATATTGTCTAGGCCACTGAGTACGGTAGAGCCTGTTGTCGTGATACCTGACATAGTTTCGAAGTAGGCATCGGTAAAGCTGATGTGGTTGATGAATACGAAGGGCAGCGCCGCGAAAGCGCTGGCAATGGTCCACACTAAACTGGTGATCAAGAACATATCTCGAACACCAAGCTTAAAGTGTTTGGTTCGGCCTATAGATAGACACAAGAATGCCGCAACATGGGTGATGATGACCGCTAGACCAAAATCGAGGAAGCCATCAGTACCCGTAAAGAAGGCGACCAATGTCGGTACGTACATGAACAGGGCGAGTTTAGAGAGTACTAACCCTATAACGAACGAGACCGGGCGGGCGTTAACCATAAAATTGCCTTACAAGAAGAACGCACTCGGCTGGAACAATGCCTCAACGTCAGGCACGTATTTCTTATCAACCAAGAACATCACTACGTGGTCGTCCTGTTCGATAATGGTTCGGTCATGGGCAATCAATACCTCTTCACCGCGCACAATGGCGCCAATGGTGGTACCGGGTGGTAGCTTGATATCGCCGATAGCTTTGCCAACTACTTTGGAGGTGGTTTCGTCACCATGTGCAACGGCTTCGATGGCCTCGGCAGCGCCGCGACGGAGTGACGAAACGTTAACGATGTCAGCGCGGCGAACGTGTGTCAGTAGCGCCGAAATCGTAGCTTGTTGCGGTGAAATCGCCACATCGATGGTACCGCCTTGCACCAAGTCCACGTAGGCGCCACGCTGGATCAGTACCATTACCTTCTTAGCGCCCATTTTCTTTGCCAGCATGGCTGACATGATGTTGGTTTCATCTTCGTTGGTGAGGGCAATAAACACATCAACTTGATCGATGTTTTCTTCGGCAAGCAGCTCTTGGTCAGCGGCATCACCGCAGAATACGATGGTGTTTTCTAGTTCTTCAGAGAGTTTTTCAGCGCGCTGATAGCTGCGTTCAATCAGTTTAACGCTGTAGGTTTGCTCCAGACGTTTAGCGAGGCTGGCACCGATATTACCACCACCCACAATCATGATACGGCGATACGGCTTTTCCAGACGCTGTAGCTCACTCATGACCGAGCGAATGTGGTTGCTTGCCGCGACAAAGAATACTTCGTCATCGGCTTCAATGATGGTGGTACCCTGAGGACGGATTGGTCGCCCTTGACGGAATATTGCCGCTACGCGGGTGTCAATGTGTGGCATGTGCTCACGCAATGTAGACAGCGCATTACCAACCAACGGGCCGCCGTAGTAGGCTTTAACCGCGACCAGACTAACTCGCTCGTCGGCAAAGCTGACCACTTGCAATGCGCCTGGGTATTGGATCAGTCGTTCGATGTAGCTGGTAACGAGTTCTTCTGGTGCGATAAGGTGGTCAACAGGGATAGCACCTGAGTTAAACAGGCTCTCTTTTTCGATCAGGTACTCACGAGAACGAATACGTGCCACGCGGTTTGGTGTATTGAAGAGCGAGAACGCGACCTGACAGGCTGCCATGTTGGTTTCGTCCATGTTGGTCACCGCGACCAACATGTCAGCATCTTGTGCGCCGGCCTCTCTTAAAACGTCTGGGTGACAGGCGTAACCATTCACCACGCGCAAATCATACTTATCTTGCAGCTCTCTTAGGCGGTCGCTGTCGCGGTCGACGATAGTAATATCGTTGTTTTCACCAACGAGGTTCTCCGCTAGGGTGCCACCAACTTGACCAGCTCCAAGAATGATGATTTTCATAACATTTCGCTCTTCTGTTTTTTATAAACTCATTACGCCAATAGCATAGCCATCAATAAGTTAGCATGCTATTGATTTTTAAGTTCACTATCTAATGGTCGATTACTGCGTCTTTTGTAGAACAGCGTAATAGAAGCCATCCATATCGTGCTCACCCGGAAGAATCTGACGTCCAGGGTTCTCTTTATCTGAGCCGATAAGCTTGGCATTTGCCGTACGAGCCAAGAAAGCAATCACTTGGTCTCTGTTTTCTTGCGGCGTGATAGAGCATGTCGCATAAACCAAGGTACCGCCTACTTTCAATTGCTGCCACATAGCATCAAAGATTTCGCGTTGTAACTCAGCGAGTGCTTCGATGTCGTCAGCGCGGCGCAGCCACTTAATGTCGGGGTGGCGGCGGATAACGCCAGTCGCAGAACACGGTGCATCCAATAAGATGCGGTCGAACTGCTCACCTTGCCACCACTCTTGTGGCGTTCTTGCATCTCCACAGACGACTTTTGCCTGGAGATTCAGACGTTTTAGGTTGTCATGAACACGCTTAAGACGTGTTTCGTCACAATCAATCGCGACAACCTGACTCTCTTTGGTGCGCTCTAGGATATGCGCAGTCTTTCCGCCTGGCGCTGCACAGCAGTCTAGAATTAGCTCGCCATCTTGTGGCTGTAGATAGTTAATCGATAGCTGTGCCGCCGCATCTTGAACTGAGACCCAGCCCTTTTCAAAACCCGGTAATTTGGTCACATCGCAAGGCGCGGCCAATTTTAGGGCATCTTGCGCTTCTGGGTGAGAGGTGGAATCTATGCCTTCATTTTTGAGAAGTGCCTGATAGTCATCACGAGGTAGGTGCTGGTGGTTCACGCGCAGCCACATAGGCGCCTTCATGTTGTTGGCTTCAACAATGCTCTCCCACTGCTCAGGGTAGCTCTGTTGCAGCAGCTTCAGCAGCCAACTTGGATGACCATATTTACCTGCGTTGTGGCTTACCGATTTTTGGTCTAGCTCTTCTTGATTGCGCTGATAGTTACGCAGTACCGCATTAATCAAGCCACGCAGCCTTGGGCCTTTGAGTGCTTTGGTGGCCTCTACTGTCTCACCAACCGCAGCGTGCGCGGGAATACGCATATGGCCGATTTGGTAGAGTCCGACCAAAATTAAATGATGAAATACGCGCTGTTTGCCTTTTAGGGGTTTATCCATTAATTCGGAGGCGACAGACTCAAGGCGAGGCAAGATTCGAAGTGCACCAAAGCAGATCTCTTGTAGCAGTGCTTGGTCGCGAGGTTTCACCTGCTGCTGGCCCAATGGAAGAGCACTCGATAGCGATTGGCCTTTATCAACCACTTGGAAAAGGATATTAGCCGCGACAGCGCGAACGTTCATGTTAGTTACCTAAAATTGTGTTGCTATGAAAACAAACTAGGGCCCGTACTGGTCAGTACTGGCCCTAAATATCGTACGTGGTCGGTATCGTTATCCTAGGATACTACCGACTTCAAACCAGCTAGCTTTGGAATTAAGAACATCACTCACTGACATGGCTTTTTTGCCTGGGATCTGAATCTGCTCCAGAACCAAGGTGTCTTTGCCCGTTGCGACGTAAATTCCTGTTTTATCAGCCTTAAGAATAGTCCCCGGTGTGGCGTCTGTCGCATTCGCTTCAACGCGCGATTGCCAAACCTTGATGTTGTTCTCTTCAACAGAGAAGAAACTCATTGGCCACGGGTTAAATGCACGAATGCAGCGCTCAATAAACGCGGCATCTTGAGACCAATCAATTTTGGCTTCATCTTTGCTCAGCTTACTGGCGTAATTGGCTTGCTCATCGTCCTGTTTTACTGGACTGGCATTGCCTGACGCGATATCGCCAAGACAATCAACCAAAGCTTCTGGGCCTAACTCGGCGAGCTTATCGTACATAGTCGCGCTGGTGTCGGTGGCTTCAATTGGAAGCGTTGCGATCTTTAGCATGTCGCCGGTATCAAGACCGATGTCCATCTGCATGATGGTAACACCAGTTTCTGCATCGCCCGCCCAAATAGAGCGTTGAATCGGCGCCGCACCGCGCCAGCGAGGCAAGATCGAACCATGCACGTTGATACAACCAAGCTTGGGTGTATCTAGAACAGCTTGAGGAAGCAGAAGACCGTACGCCACGACAACCATGATGTCAGCGTTAAGATCTTTTAGCTCTTGCTTTGCCTCATCAGATTTAAAATTGACGGGCTGATAAACCGGGATGTCATGCTCAAGCGCAATGTTTTTAACAGGACTTGCGGTGAGTTTTTTACCACGACCTGCTGGGCGATCTGGCTGGGTATAAACAGCAACAACCTCGTGCTCCGAAGACAATAACGCCGCCAGGTGACGGGCGGCGAAGTCTGGAGTACCGGCAAACACAATACGTAATGATTGGCTCACACTGACCTCTCTTAACTTAAATTCTTATTCGATTACTGCTTAGCGTTAAAGCGCTTAATTTTTTCAAGCTTGTCTTTAATACGCTTGCGCTTTAGAGGGGATAGGTAATCAACAAACAGTTTACCCTCTAGGTGGTCAAGCTCATGTTGAACACAGATAGCCAGTAGATCGTCCGCATCGAAAGTGAACTCTTCACCGTCGCGGTTTAGCGCTTTTACTGTTACTTCAGCTGCGCGAGGCACCAATGCGCGAGCGCCAGGAACCGATAGACAGCCTTCTTCGATACCGTCTTCACCACGTTTTTCAGTGATTTCTGGGTTGATCAGAACCATAGGCTCGTCGCGAGTATCTGAAATATCAATCACAACAATTCGCTGATGAACGTCAACTTGGGTTGCTGCCAGACCGATACCTTCTTCGTCGTACATGGTTTCAATCATGTCGTCGACGATTTTTTGGATTTCCGGCGTTACCGCTTCAACGGGCTTTGCTACCGTTCTTAGGCGATCATCCGGGAAAGTTAATACTTGTAATACAGACATATACACTCAAAATGTTGAACTGTGCCGAATAGGCTTGGACTTCGTTGGTTCAATTCTAGACATTTTCCAACCTAAATGACAGCATCCCTTGAAACAAAGCGAAGGATTGCGGTGTATGAAGCAGGGAAATGTGCTGTTATTGAGGGGTTACATTGTTGTCGTCACGCTCGTCTTAGGTTTTCCTACTCTCGCTGATAATTCACTCACCTTAAAAGACCAAGCCCCTTCACTCTACGAAGTGAGAAAGGGCGACACGCTCTGGGCTATTTCCAGCCTTTATCTGCACTCTCCGTGGCGCTGGCCAGAACTCTGGGGAAAGAATAGACACATCCATAATCCACACCTTATTTATCCTGGTGATCGATTGTCGCTGAGCTGGGTCGATGGGCAGCCAAGATTGACTCATAAAAAACTTGAGAAGCTATCGCCGAGAATTCAAATCGCGAGCAAAGCACCAATCGCTGCAATTAACGCGATAACGCAAGCTCGCTATACACGCACAGAAGGATTGGTCTTAAGTAGTGAGCTGCGAGATTTTCCCAAAGTGATTGGCTCCAGCAACGGGCTAAAGTATGTCACCGCGCAAGATGATGTTTATATCAACTATCAAGGTAATGAGACCGATTGGGCTATTTACCGCGTAAGCCAAACATTCTCTGCATTGCAACCAGAGTACAGTATGCAGCAGGTTAGGATGGTGGCAGTCGCGAAGACGAAAACACAAAGTGCTGACATCACAACACTTGAGATTGAAAGGCTCATTCATGAAGTTAAACAACAGGATGTGGTGATTCCTCTGTCGTCGATTCAAACGCCTGAACATCTCCAATCTTTTGAACCTCACGCCGGAATACCCGTCGATGGACTTGCTATCGTTGGCATGATGGAAGCCACCCATTATGCGGTTCGAGGTCAGGCGGTGGTACTTAATCACGGGTTTGTGTCTGGTATTGAGCAAGGGAGTAGCTACACACTGGTGAGACCGGCACAGGCGTTTCAGTTCGCTCAAGGGGAGCACGGATTGACTGACACCTACCACGAAGGGCTATCACAACAATTGCCGACGATAGAAATTGGGCATCTTGTGGTGATTCGCAGCTATCCGTTTTTCAGTATCGCTCTCATTACCGAGGCCAGTGAGCCCATTACTCGCCAAACCATCGTGGCTAATCCTGATAAAACGCCGACCAGTTAATGGGCCATGCTATTGATGAAAGGTATGGATGAATGCTATGGATGATAATACGAGAGTAGCTTGGCTCCGCCTCTCCCTGTGTCCGGGAATTGGTCCCGTCACGTTCTATAAGCTGCTAGCCGTTGATGACCCGCGCAACATTGTGGAGTCAGATGAACAAACCTTATCTGCGATAGGGCTCAAGCCAAATCAAGTGAGCTTTATTCGGCGTAAGTCAGTTGAGCTTGCACATAAAGCGATGGAATGGAGCAATTGTGCCGACAACCACATCTTAATCCATCAAGATGAGCACTATCCGCCATTATTGCGTGAGTCTAAGGGCTGCCCTCCTATTCTTTATGTCCAAGGCGATGTGAGTGTGTTGTCCGATCAGCAAATCGCCATGGTAGGCAGCCGAAATGCGAGCTCAGGGGGGCTCGAAACCGCGCGCAGCTTTGCGGCTGAGTTTGTTCGGTATGGCTACTGCGTGACAAGTGGTCTGGCACTCGGAATTGATGGCCATGCACATCAGGGCGCACTAGATGCATGCGGGAAAACCATAGCGGTATTGGGCTCAGGGCTAGGCTCTATTTATCCAGCCCGCCACCGTTCCCTCGCGCAAAGGGTTGCTCAGCAAGGAGCCTTGGTGAGTGAACATCTTCCGTGGATAAAGCCGAGAGCCGAGCACTTTCCGAGACGAAATAGAATTGTCAGCGGGCTATCGCTCGGTGTCGTGGTGGTGGAAGCGGCCGAGAAAAGTGGCTCACTGATAACCGCAAAATATGCAGCGGAGCAAGGACGTGAAGTTTTTGCCGTTCCTGGTTCTATTCGTCATGCCTATCACTCAGGTTGCCATTCATTAATACGAACCGGTGCCTGTCTCGTACAAAGTGTTGAAGATGTATTGTGTGAAATAGAATCTCTGTCTAACTGGTCTAAAAAAGTACAACCAACACTTTTTGACCAAGTTATTGATAAAGAAGAATTGCCATTTGCAGATCTGTTGGCTAACGTAGGAATAGAGGCAACGCCGGTTGATATTTTGGCGCAAAAGACCCATATTCCTGTTCAAGAGGTCATGCAACAGCTTTTAGAGCTCGAATTATCGGGTCATGTTGTTGCTGTAAACGGTGGTTATATTCTTAAGGGGAGAGGCTAGCTATGATGATGGACATACTGATGTACCTGTTCGAAACCTACGTGCATAGCGATGCAGATCTGCAGGTTGACCAAGACGAACTTGAGGATGAGCTGTTAAGAGCAGGCTTTAAGCAAAAAGATATCTACAAGGCACTCGAATGGCTTGAGGATCTAGCTGAGCTGCAAAACACCGACAATCACTCCGCCATTGCGATGAGTGCCGCGACCTCGACACGAATCTACACTGCTCAAGAAATGACGCGCATGGATGTGAAAAGTCGTGGACTATTGATGTTCTTAGAACAGATTGGTGTACTGACCACAGAAACCCGTGAAATGGTTATCGACCGTGTAATGGGACTGGAAACCAACGACTTTGAGCTCGATGACCTGAAATGGATCATTTTAATGGTTTTGTTCAATGTTCCAGGCAACGAAAACGCGTACACTCTCATGGAAGAACTCATCTACACCGCTGAACGAGGTGTGGTGCATTAATCCTCCCAGCCCAATCAATTGGGTTGCTTGCGTTAAGAGAACACCATGAGTGGTAAAATCGACAATCAACTTTTCTCGGCTCATGAGCATGCACTGGATCATGAGCCGTGTCCTCAATGTGACGCTGGTAAGCTGATCCTTAAAAATGGCAAACACGGCCCTTTTCTAGGTTGCGACCAGTACCCTAGCTGCGATTACATTAAACCCTTGCATCAAAATGATGGTCATATCATCAAAGAGTTAGGTGTAGCGTGCCCTGACTGTGGCTCAGAGCTACTGCTGCGCCAAGGACGATTTGGAATGTTTATCGGCTGCAGTAACTACCCAGAATGTCATTTTATTCAATCACCCAACAAGCAAGAAGAGCCAGAGCAACCAACCCAAGCGACGGTCTCCTGTCCGGAATGTGCTAAAGGCGCGCTGACAGAGAGAAAGTCGCGCTTTGGCAAGGCCTTTTATGCCTGCGATCAGTATCCGAAGTGTAAGTTCGCAGTTAATCACCCTCCAGTCGAGGGGCACTGTCAGTATTGTGGTTTTGAGTTGTTGGTAGAAAAGAAGCGGGCATCAGGTACGGTACTTGAGTGCGCGTCAAGGCGCTGCCATAAAGTGCAAGAAAGCGAATAACAAAACGGCTCCCAATGGGAGCCGTTTTAAATTCTAGCGTTTAACCAAGCTTAAAGTGCTTCAGCGGCTGGTTTAAGTGCAGGAAAAGCGGTCTCATCTAGGAGTTCAGACAAGGCAAGCAGCTGCGCTTTTAACGCGGCTTTGTCGTCTGCAGTCACATTGATGTGACCCATCTTACGACCAGCACGTTTGTCTTTACCATACCAGTGCACGTGGCAGCCAGTCAGAGCATGCACGGCTTCTGGCAGGGTATCTTCACCCAAAATGTTTACCATTGATGTCGTGCGAATGGCTTGTGTCGAGCCCAGCGGCATATCGCATACTGCGCGTAGGTGGTTTTCGAACTGACACGTATCAGCACCTTGCTGAGTCCAATGCCCAGAGTTGTGCACGCGAGGAGCGATCTCGTTGACAAGCAACTGACCATTGACATCGAAGAATTCAAGCGCGAGTACACCCACATAGTCCAGAGACTCAGCAACAGCGGTAAACATCTGTGCCGCTTGTGCTTGAAGTTCACGTTCATCAATCGCAGTAGATAGTGTCAATACGCCATCGGTGTGCACATTTTCAGCCAGTGGATAGATAGCAATCTCACCTTGCTTATTGCGAGCACCAACCAATGAGACTTCCCGTTGGAAAGGAACAAACTCCTCGGCAACAATGGCTTGGCTGTCTGATTCAGCAATGCACTGTGCCATTTCGGTCCAGATAGCATCGACGTCATCAAGCGTTTTCAATCGCCACTGGCCTTTACCATCGTATCCGCCTAAAGCGCTTTTGAGCACCATTGGAAGGCCAACATGCTCAATAGCCGCGTCGAAATCAGCGCGTGTGTTGATGACAGCGTATTTAGCGTTCTTCACTCCGGCATTGTCGAGAAGTGCTTTCTCTATGCGACGGTCACCACCGGCTTTGATGGCCTCTGTCGAAGGTAGGAACTTGCCACTCTTCTCACAGATTGCGAGCACGTCATGTGGAATATGTTCGAACTCAGCAGTAATCACATCAGCTTGAGCGATAGCCTGCTCTAGACCGTTACCTAAAACTTCAAGTGTTAGCGGGTGAACGATATTCTCGCTACGCACGTCAAATGCGGAGATTTGAATATTCAATGGAGCGCCAGCCAGTGACATCATACGTGCCAGTTGTCCGGCCCCTAGAACCAGTACGTGTTTCATTATTAGTCCTCAGAAGGATCTGGATTAGCAAGTACGGTTTCTGTTTGTTGGCTGCGGAACGCTTCAACTTTTTCCATCACGGTATTATCGTGAACACCAATGATTTGCGCAGCTAGGATACCAGCATTTGCTGCACCTGCTTCACCAATTGCCAGTGTGCCAACCGCAATGCCTTTTGGCATTTGCACGATAGACAGTAATGAGTCCATGCCTTTTAGAGCACGGCTTTGAACTGGAACGCCTAATACAGGAACACTTGTGAATGCTGCAGCCATACCTGGAAGGTGTGCAGCACCGCCGGCGCCGGCGATGATAACTGAGATGCCACGCTCTTTAGCAGAGGTCGCGTAGTCAGCGAGTAGTTGCGGTGTACGGTGAGCAGAAACAACCTTGGTTTCATAATCCACACCAAACTGATCCAGCATTTCTGCTGCAAGTTTCATGGTTGGCCAATCTGATTTTGAACCCATAATAATGCCGACTTTCATCCGAAGCTCCTTCAAGGCGTGTGCAAATGGACTAATTTGCGCGCATTATACGAGGATTTTTTTCTTAGGAAAACGTTTGCGTGGGTGAATTTTGTGTTTTTTTCTGGATTCTCACCCGGCTTTTGAGCATAGTGCCGTTGAAATGTAAAATAATTGTTTAGCTTTTAATAAAAGGAAGTCTCGGTGGATAATTTTCAAACCACAGTTGCGGCGCTTCAATCCGGTGAAGTAATTGCTTATCCAACGGAAGGTGTGTTCGGTGTTGGATGTGACCCTGATGATACTAAGGCGATTGAAAAACTGCTGGCAGTAAAAGAGCGTCCGGTAGAGAAAGGTCTTATCCTCATCGCGGCCAATTTTGAACAGCTGCGTCCCTATATAGATGAAACACAACTAACGCAGCAACAGCTTGAGAGTGTTCAACAGACCTGGCCAGGGCCTTATACCTGGATCATGCCAGCCAGCTCTCGTGTCTCTTCTTGGTTAAGCGGTGCTTTTGATACCATTGCGGTGCGCGTGACCGACCATCAACTGGTGCAAAAGCTGTGTTTGGCCTACGGCAAGCCGATTACCTCAACCAGTGCTAACCTTTCCGGTATGCCATCATGCATGACGACAGAAGAAGTGAAAGAGCAGCTCGGTGACCGATTAGTGGCTATTCTCGAGGGTGAAACCGGCGGTCGAAACAAGCCTAGTGAAATCCGCGATGCGCGCACCTTAAAAGTACTAAGACAAGGTTAAGGAGACCCTGTGCAGCAAGTCGATAAACATCAAGTCAAAGCGTTTCTACTTCAGCTTCAAGACGATATCTGCCAAAAGCTAGAGCAACAAGACGGTGTCGCTACCTTTCAACAAGATGAGTGGCAACGAGAGCAAGGTGGCGGTGGTCGCAGTCGAGTGATGAAAGACGGCCACGTGTTTGAGCAAGGCGGCGTGAACTTCTCACACGTGTTTGGCGACAAGATGCCCGCTTCCGCAACGGCTCACCGACCAGAGCTAGCCGGGCGTAAGTTTGAAGCGATGGGGGTTTCGCTAGTGATTCACCCTAAAAACCCTTATATCCCTACCTCACATGCCAATGTGCGCTTTTTTATTGCAGAAAAAGAGGGAGAAGATCCGATTTGGTGGTTTGGTGGAGGCTTTGACCTGACACCTTTTTATCCGTTCGAAGAGGATTGCCAGCACTGGCATGATACCGCTAAGCAAATCTGTCAGCCATTTGGCGAAGAAGTCTATGCAGAGCATAAGAAGTGGTGTGATGATTACTTCTTCTTGCCGCATCGAAATGAAACTCGTGGTGTAGGTGGCTTATTCTTTGATGATCTCAACCAGTGGGGATTTGAGCGCTCATTTGCCTACATGCAGGCGGTAGGTAATGGGTATACCGATGCTTACTTGCCTATAGTCGAGAAGCGCAAAGATGAGTCTTATGGTGAACGCGAGCGCAATTTCCAATTGTATCGTCGCGGACGCTATGTAGAGTTTAATCTTGTTTATGATCGTGGGACGCTGTTTGGCTTGCAAAGTGGCGGCCGTACAGAGTCCATTCTGATGTCGATGCCTCCATTGGCTCGTTGGGAATACAGTTACCAACCAGAAGAGGGAAGTGCCGAGGCGAAGCTGTATAGCGACTATCTACAACCTAGAGAGTGGTAATTGAGCGGATAGCCACAGTTCAAATAGCCATGGTTCAACTTGGCGAATGTGTGTCGAAATGATAGTGTCGAGCTATACCTTTCGGCACCCATTAGGCAAGGACAGTAGGCACAGACATGAGCAAGCCCGATCAGTACGTTGTATTTGGTAACCCCATTTCACAAAGTAAGTCACCGTATATTCATACACTTTTCGCACGACAAACCTCGCAAAACCTAGAGTATGGTCGCCAAGAACCAGAACCTGAAGGCTTCAAGCAAGCAGCAACGGACTTTTTTCTATCGGGTGGCAAAGGGTGCAACATTACCGCACCATTTAAAGAAGACGCTTATCAGTTCGCTGGTCGTCTGACCGAACGCGCGCAGCTTGCTGGCGCGGTCAATACACTCAAGAAACTCGATGACGGCGAAATCATTGGAGATAACACCGACGGCGAAGGCTTGGTTCAAGATCTGCTACAACACCAAGTTCAGCTAGAAGGCGCATCTATCTTAGTGATTGGTGCTGGTGGTGCTGCTCGAGGTGTTCTCAAGCCACTTCTCGATCAAAAGCCCGCATCTATAACCATCACCAACCGTACTTTTGAAAAAGCACAGCAGCTCTCTGAGCTTTTTGATGAGTTTGGCCCAATTGCAGCAGTTCCAATGAGCGATATTGCAAACGCCTATGATGTGGTCATCAACTCTTCTTCTACCAGCCTCTACAAACAGCTTCCTGATGTTAGCAGTGCTATCTTTGCTAACCACACCGTGAGTTATGACATGACTTATGGTCAAGGGCTCACGACATTCAATCAATGGGCTAAGGACTCTGGCGCAAGATTCGCTTATGATGGTTTAGGTATGCTAGTGGGGCAAGCAGCCGAAAGCTTCATGTTATGGCGAGGCTTGAGGCCAGGCACTAAGCAGATCTTGCGAGAACTAAGAAAGAACCTAGAAGGTTAATCGAATGAATCAGTCCATTTTGTTTTCTGACCAGCTTACTTGGAATGAGGAAGCCGGCATGGTTGAGTTTCATGCTCAGCAGGCTGGAATGTTGATTATCTGTTTGGTGAGTCTGGACAAGCTGGGTAAGCTTAATAACTCCAGTGAGGTTTCCAAGGAAAACGCCTTAGAGCAGTTTGAAGCGGCGCGCTTTGATATAGAAGAGATAGCTGAAAGCCTCGTTGAAGATGAGGCTTTCGATGAACAGGGACGCATTATCATTAACTAACGAATGATCGTTACTTCCTGCATATAGTCATTTTTGTTCTGCACATAGTTATTGGCAGAGCGCAGCAAAAAGGCTCTTTCTTTATCGGTTAAAGGACGAGCCTGTTTGACCGGACTGCCTACATAGAGGTAGCCGCTTTCTAAAACTTTATTAGGTGGCACCAGCGAACCTGCTCCTATCATCACATCGGACTCAATGGTTGCGCCATCAAGTACGATGCTCCCCATACCCACAAGAACCCTATCTTTGATGATGCAGCCATGCAGCATTACCTTATGACCGATAGTAACGTCATTACCTATGAGTAATGGGTAGCCTTCAGGGTTTTCCGCATTCTTATGGGTAACGTGCAATACACTGTTGTCTTGGATATTAGTGCGCTCACCTATTTCTATATGGTTCACATCACCACGCGCCGACACTAGGGGCCAAACACTGGCATCTTTACCAAAGCGGACATCGCCGACGATAACACTGGTTTCATCTATATAGACGGAGCTGTCTAATTGTGGCTCAATGCCCTTGTAACTGCGAATTGAAGTCATATCAGTCTCTAAATCTGTGGAATGGAGCTATTTTGGCGAGTTATTGCAGTAATTTACAGCGCTAAAGCACAAAAAATGACCATGCAAACAAAAAATGCGAAAAAACTGCATTTAGGGTATTGCCAATGTGATTTCGATCTCTATAATGCCCCCTCGCTGACACGGGAAAGGACAACGAAATCCCCAACGAGTCAGAAGGTCACAAGCTTCTAAGAAGCTTAGCAAAATAAGTTGAAAAAAGTGGTTGACACGAAAACTTATCTCGCTAAAATGGCCGTCCGTTTCAAGGGAAGCTTTGAAACAAGCTCTTTAACAATATAAACCTATCAATCTGTGTGGGCACTCGTTGATGATAATCAAATTAGATATTTCTCTTAATAAAGAGCGGTATCAAATTAGGTTTCAATGAAACGAAGTGACCATTGAATCGAAAGATTCAGCACAGTCAATTCAAACATTACTTATGTAATGTTCAGTATTCATTGAGCCGACAAAATCTTAAATTGAAGAGTTTGATCATGGCTCAGATTGAACGCTGGCGGCAGGCCTAACACATGCAAGTCGAGCGGAAACGAGTTAACTGAACCTTCGGGGAACGTTAACGGCGTCGAGCGGCGGACGGGTGAGTAATGCCTGGGAAATTGCCCTGATGTGGGGGATAACCATTGGAAACGATGGCTAATACCGCATAATAGCTTCGGCTCAAAGAGGGGGACCTTCGGGCCTCTCGCGTCAGGATATGCCCAGGTGGGATTAGCTAGTTGGTGAGGTAATGGCTCACCAAGGCGACGATCCCTAGCTGGTCTGAGAGGATGATCAGCCACACTGGAACTGAGACACGGTCCAGACTCCTACGGGAGGCAGCAGTGGGGAATATTGCACAATGGGCGCAAGCCTGATGCAGCCATGCCGCGTGTGTGAAGAAGGCCTTCGGGTTGTAAAGCACTTTCAGTCGTGAGGAAGGCGGTGTCGTTAATAGCGGCATCGTTTGACGTTAGCGACAGAAGAAGCACCGGCTAACTCCGTGCCAGCAGCCGCGGTAATACGGAGGGTGCGAGCGTTAATCGGAATTACTGGGCGTAAAGCGCATGCAGGTGGTTAGTTAAGTCAGATGTGAAAGCCCGGGGCTCAACCTCGGAACTGCATTTGAAACTGGCTGACTAGAGTACTGTAGAGGGGGGTAGAATTTCAGGTGTAGCGGTGAAATGCGTAGAGATCTGAAGGAATACCGGTGGCGAAGGCGGCCCCCTGGACAGATACTGACACTCAGATGCGAAAGCGTGGGGAGCAAACAGGATTAGATACCCTGGTAGTCCACGCCGTAAACGATGTCTACTTGGAGGTTGTGGCCTTGAGCCGTGGCTTTCGGAGCTAACGCGTTAAGTAGACCGCCTGGGGAGTACGGTCGCAAGATTAAAACTCAAATGAATTGACGGGGGCCCGCACAAGCGGTGGAGCATGTGGTTTAATTCGATGCAACGCGAAGAACCTTACCTACTCTTGACATCCTCAGAAGAGACTGGAGACAGTCTTGTGCCTTCGGGAACTGAGAGACAGGTGCTGCATGGCTGTCGTCAGCTCGTGTTGTGAAATGTTGGGTTAAGTCCCGCAACGAGCGCAACCCTTATCCTTGTTTGCCAGCACTTCGGGTGGGAACTCCAGGGAGACTGCCGGTGATAAACCGGAGGAAGGTGGGGACGACGTCAAGTCATCATGGCCCTTACGAGTAGGGCTACACACGTGCTACAATGGCGCATACAGAGGGCGGCCAACTTGCGAAAGTGAGCGAATCCCAAAAAGTGCGTCGTAGTCCGGATTGGAGTCTGCAACTCGACTCCATGAAGTCGGAATCGCTAGTAATCGTGGATCAGAATGCCACGGTGAATACGTTCCCGGGCCTTGTACACACCGCCCGTCACACCATGGGAGTGGGCTGCAAAAGAAGTGGGTAGTTTAACCTTCGGGAGGACGCTCACCACTTTGTGGTTCATGACTGGGGTGAAGTCGTAACAAGGTAGCCCTAGGGGAACCTGGGGCTGGATCACCTCCTTATACGAAAGATTATTGCGATGAGTGTTCACACAGATTGATGGTTTATGATGTAAAGAGATAATGTAAGTGCCCAACACTTACAACTTAGTGTCCCGTTCGTCTAGAGGCCTAGGACACCGCCCTTTCACGGCGGTAACAGGGGTTCGACTCCCCTACGGGATACCATTGGGTCGTTAGCTCAGTTGGTAGAGCAGTTGACTTTTAATCAATTGGTCGCAGGTTCGAATCCTGCACGACCCACCATTCCTTCTTTGAAGGAACTCTCAAGAAATGGGGCTATAGCTCAGCTGGGAGAGCGCCTGCCTTGCACGCAGGAGGTCAGCAGTTCGATCCTGCTTAGCTCCACCATTCTTGAACATTCCACGGAATGACTTTCGTGGGCGATTAGCTCAGTTGGGAGAGCACCTCCCTTACAAGGAGGGGGTCACTGGTTCGAGCCCGGTATCGCCCACCATCTTTAAGCACATTTGCTGAAGTGTTCTTAAAAATGGTTTCGAAAGAAACTAGCTCTTTAAAAATTTGGAAAGCTGACGAATAACATTTGATTAATGTTATTCAATTAAAAGTTCTCAAATCCTAGATGATTTAATCATTTAGGTACCAACACACATTCAAGTGTTCTTGGAATTTGAGTACGGCAAAATCGAGTCTGCATCATGTATAAAAATTGCAGACAACTTTGGTTGTTTGATTAAACAATCTCATGGTTTCATCTGAAACTCTTTGGGGTTGTATGGTTAAGTGACTAAGCGTACACGGTGGATGCCTTGGCAGTCAGAGGCGATGAAAGGCGTAATAACTTGCGATAAGCCCAGATTAGGTAGTAATAACCTTTGAGTCTGGGATTCCTGAATGGGGAAACCCACCTGCATAAGCAGGTATCGCTGAGTGAATACATAGCTCAGCGAGGCGAACCGGGGGAACTGAAACATCTAAGTACCCCGAGGAAGAGAAATCAACCGAGATTCCGAAAGTAGCGGCGAGCGAAATTGGATTAGCCCTTAAGCTTTTAATGAGACAGGTGAAGGCTCTGGAAAGTGCCGCGATACAGGGTGATAGCCCCGTAACCGACATCTCATCATCAGTGAAATCGAGTAGGGCGGGACACGTGATATCCTGTCTGAATATGGGGGGACCATCCTCCAAGGCTAAATACTACTGACTGACCGATAGTGAACCAGTACCGTGAGGGAAAGGCGAAAAGAACCCCTGTGAGGGGAGTGAAATAGAACCTGAAACCGTGTACGTACAAGCAGTAGGAGCACCTTCGTGGTGTGACTGCGTACCTTTTGTATAATGGGTCAGCGACTTATATTCAGTGGCAAGGTTAACCGTTTAGGGGAGCCGTAGGGAAACCGAGTCTTAACTGGGCGTTCAGTCTCTGGATATAGACCCGAAACCAGGTGATCTAGCCATGGGCAGGTTGAAGGTTGAGTAACATCAACTGGAGGACCGAACCGACTAATGTTGAAAAATTAGCGGATGACTTGTGGCTAGGGGTGAAAGGCCAATCAAACCTGGAGATAGCTGGTTCTCCCCGAAATCTATTTAGGTAGAGCCTCGGACGAATACTACTGGGGGTAGAGCACTGTTAAGGCTAGGGGGTCATCCCGACTTACCAACCCTTTGCAAACTCCGAATACCAGTAAGTACTATCCGGGAGACACACGGCGGGTGCTAACGTCCGTCGTGGAGAGGGAAACAACCCAGACCGCCAGCTAAGGTCCCAAATTATAGCTAAGTGGGAAACGATGTGGGAAGGCTTAGACAGCTAGGATGTTGGCTTAGAAGCAGCCATCATTTAAAGAAAGCGTAATAGCTCACTAGTCGAGTCGGCCTGCGCGGAAGATGTAACGGGGCTAAGCTATAAACCGAAGCTGCGGCAATATACTTTGTATATTGGGTAGGGGAGCGTTCTGTAAGCCGTTGAAGGTGGATTGTAAGGTCTGCTGGAGGTATCAGAAGTGCGAATGCTGACATGAGTAACGATAAAGGGGGTGAAAAACCTCCTCGCCGGAAGACCAAGGGTTCCTGTCCAACGTTAATCGGGGCAGGGTGAGTCGACCCCTAAGGCGAGGCCGAAAGGCGTAGTCGATGGGAAACGGGTTAATATTCCCGTACTTCTTACAATTGCGATGGGGGGACGGAGAAGGCTAGGTGGGCCTGGCGACGGTTGTCCAGGTTCAAGTGCGTAGGCTTGAGAGTTAGGTAAATCCGGCTCTCTTTAAGGCTGAGACACGATGTCGAGCTACTACGGTAGTGAAGTCATTGATGCCATGCTTCCAGGAAAAGCCTCTAAGCTTCAGATTGTAAGGAATCGTACCCCAAACCGACACAGGTGGTCGGGTAGAGAATACCAAGGCGCTTGAGAGAACTCGGGTGAAGGAACTAGGCAAAATGGTACCGTAACTTCGGGAGAAGGTACGCTCCTCGCGGTGAAGTCCCTTGCGGATGGAGCTATGGGGAGTCGCAGATACCAGGTGGCTGCAACTGTTTATTAAAAACACAGCACTGTGCAAAATCGTAAGATGACGTATACGGTGTGACGCCTGCCCGGTGCCGGAAGGTTAATTGATGGGGTTAGACTTCGGTCGAAGCTCTTGATCGAAGCCCCGGTAAACGGCGGCCGTAACTATAACGGTCCTAAGGTAGCGAAATTCCTTGTCGGGTAAGTTCCGACCTGCACGAATGGCGTAATGATGGCCACGCTGTCTCCACCCGAGACTCAGTGAAATTGAAATCGCTGTGAAGATGCAGTGTACCCGCGGCTAGACGGAAAGACCCCGTGAACCTTTACTACAGCTTGGCACTGAACATTGACCCTACATGTGTAGGATAGGTGGGAGGCTTTGAAACTAGTACGCCAGTATTAGTGGAGCCGTCCTTGAAATACCACCCTTGTAGTGTTGATGTTCTAACGTCGACCCCTTATCGGGGTTGCGGACAGTGCCTGGTGGGTAGTTTGACTGGGGCGGTCTCCTCCCAAAGAGTAACGGAGGAGCACGAAGGTGGGCTAATCACGGTTGGACATCGTGAGGTTAGTGCAATGGCATAAGCCCGCTTGACTGCGAGAATGACAATTCGAGCAGGTGCGAAAGCAGGTCATAGTGATCCGGTGGTTCTGAATGGAAGGGCCATCGCTCAACGGATAAAAGGTACTCCGGGGATAACAGGCTGATACCGCCCAAGAGTTCATATCGACGGCGGTGTTTGGCACCTCGATGTCGGCTCATCACATCCTGGGGCTGAAGTCGGTCCCAAGGGTATGGCTGTTCGCCATTTAAAGTGGTACGCGAGCTGGGTTTAGAACGTCGTGAGACAGTTCGGTCCCTATCTGCCGTGGGCGTTGGAAGATTGAAGGGGGCTGCTCCTAGTACGAGAGGACCGGAGTGGACGAACCTCTGGTGTTCGGGTTGTGATGCCAATCGCATTGCCCGGTAGCTAAGTTCGGAATCGATAACCGCTGAAAGCATCTAAGCGGGAAGCGAGCCCTGAGATGAGTCTTCCCTGGCACTTTAAGTGTCCTAAAGGGTTGTTCGAGACTAGAACGTTGATAGGCAGGGTGTGTAAGCGTTGTGAGGCGTTGAGCTAACCTGTACTAATTGCCCGTGAGGCTTAACCATACAACACCCAAAGGGTTTTGATGGACTCAAAGTAGAACATTGAATGTGAGTTCAGAACTTTTAAAATCAGTTTTCCGAATTAAAGAATTTGCTTGGCGACCATAGCGTTGTGGACCCACCTGATCCCATGCCGAACTCAGAAGTGAAACGCAATAGCGCCGATGGTAGTGTGGGGCTTCCCCATGTGAGAGTAGGACATCGCCAGGCTTTGAACATTATCTGTTTAAAGCACGATTTAGATAAGACTTTAAATAGACCACTGCGGAGTGGTAGTTCAGTTGGTTAGAATACCGGCCTGTCACGCCGGGGGTCGCGGGTTCGAGTCCCGTCCACTCCGCCACTTATTAAGAAGCCTCGTCTAACGACGAGGCTTTTTTGAATCTAACGTGTTGATTTTAGTTATTAAATAACATAGATTAGATATCACTTTAGGGGTGTAGCTCCAATTGGCAGAGCAGCGGATTCCAAATCCGCGTGTTGGGAGTTCGAATCTCTCCACCCCTGCCATCTTTATTTGCATAAACATGCAAAAAGAAAGGCCGCTAGAAATAGCGGCCTTTTGTCCATCTGATATTTGGTTATTTACGCTTTCTGCGTCTTGCTGGCTTGCGCTTTTTGGTGGTAGTACCTTTTGCTTTCACAACGCGCCCACCTTTGGCGAAGCGATACCCCTTTTTTAGCGTGCCGTTTGCTTTCAATCCGACTTTAGCCATTGCTTTCATCCTTCCATTCTAATTTTGATATACGTTTGTCATGCTCATTGAGCGTTCTCGCAGCCTTT
Organism: Vibrio maritimus; assembly: GCF_021441885.1. Lineage (NCBI taxonomy): Bacteria > Pseudomonadati > Pseudomonadota > Gammaproteobacteria > Vibrionales > Vibrionaceae > Vibrio > Vibrio maritimus. The sequence goes on along the minus strand of NZ_CP090438.1, from coordinate 3,513,254 downwards.
AAGTAAAGGTACGCCGCGGCTAAGCTGATAAAGGGGTTAATGTCATTCAATAACCCCGTGAGTGCGTGAAGCAGTGCACCATCCATTACTTATCCTTTCGGTCATTACGAATAATGGAAGTCGTCGAAGCAATGGCACCCGCCGCTGCTAACACACCCGAGACCATTCCGCCCGTAGTGGCAACATCAGCGATAGCACCAATGGTAAGTGCTGCGGTAGCAATGCCTTCCCACGTTGATGCTTGCGTTAAGTAATTCAAAAAAGTTTTCACTATTTCCCCCTGTCTCACGACGTTAGAAAGTGACGTTAAGCGAGCGCAACCCCATGTGCGATTAAATCCATGTCATAGGGCTGTACGCCGTTTTCAAACTCAATCATGGCTGCGATTAATACCGGGAATTGGGAGGACATAATTTTATGGTTGCTCTCACTGATACCAAGCTTCCTTGCAACATGCTTGATGTAATTTTCTAAATGTGGATTCTCTTCGCCAGCGGGTGCCCAGCGGCTAATGATGTCTCGAACTGTGCCTAGGTTGTGGTGGTTTTGGTAATTCTGTATAAGCTTTGTTGCAGCGCGAATGCCGTATTCTGGTGAGCCGAATACAGCAAATGTTCCATCACTGCCTGTTTGACCTAACCAGTCATTGTGTTCACTGTACTTGATGTTCGTTGGGTTGTTGTTGCGGATACCTCGTGGCGTTCCCATACCTAATACCTCGTCGATGGCAGTGTCAATTGGATTTCTAGAGTCCTTGTGACGAAAAAGTTGAAGGCCAATCAGCCCCAAACCAACGACGGCACTAATCTGAAGTTTGTTCATGGCTGGCTTCCTCAATGAGCACGAACGCTTTGCCGTTCCATCGATACATTTCGGGGTTGGTCAACACATCACGGCTAAGCTCAATATCAAGCAAGGTGAGTGATTCACGCTCTTGCAGTGCGTTGATGGAGATGATGTGACCCTGTGCGTTAACTTGAACTTTCATAAAACCGAACCTCATGATGTATTCTGACGCCGATATCAACGCCATTAGTAAGGTCTTGTACTGAGAACTCAATTCTATCTGCGCCCTTTGGACAAAATATGGTTTGGCGATAGACCTGTTTACAGACCTGACTTGCTTCGACTTCCATAAACCCAATCGCATCGCTTGAACCTGAAGAGGTATTGATACAAAACCAAGAAAGCGTCATCAGTTTTCCTGGTGAAGAGGTCGGTGTGCGCTGTGTGATGTACACATCGATTAAGCGAATAGCATCATGGCTATCGAGTGAAAAGGCCACAGTTGGTTTATGGGAAGCAATGTCTGTTGCCCCATAGTGCCAAGTATCATCAAACTCGACTTTTAGAGTCTCGGAAGGACTGGATGCGCCGCCAAACGTGACGGAAGAAAGACTACTCATACACAATCTCACTAACAAAAATGATGCTCGCCGCAGCGCCTTTAACTTCGACTTCGCTATTGGTTTCAACGATAAAAACTTGACCGGGGTACACGGGAATGCCGCTGACAAAAACAGGACCAGAGTTATCGGTGTAACCCGTAATAAGAAGCTCATAACGCTCGGGGTTAGCGGGGAGGGATATTTTACCGGCACCTAAACTCATTGTGCCCAGTGACACCATGCGTTTACGGTGATATTCAATGGTCACCGGTTTGGTGATGCTACTCACCTCAACAGGCTTGACCACCTCAACAGGTAAATCTATCGTAATGCCCGTAATAGTGGCGTTGATGTCTGAGCCTGCAATGGATGGCGTAAACCGGTGTAAACCAATCTCAAGTTCAATATCGTTACGTTCATCCGAGAGGTTTTGTATTTCTAATCGAGTGAACCTCGCAGTTGGAGAAAACTCACCGATATCGTATTGCTCACCTCTGTGCATTTTGATTTCAACCGATTGGCCTTGGTCAACGTCTGAGGTTAATATGATAGACAGTGCCGCACTGGCTTTACGAATGTACAGAAAACGACCGACTTCAAGAATGGTGGTTCGAGCGTTAGGACTGAGCGTTTTTTCAATAGACATTACTTCTTACTCCAAACCACTACGCCCATCACAACCAGTCCCACCCCAATCACTACCATGACCATTTTGGTCATTTCCTGAGAGGTTTTCGCAATCATTGCTTCCCCACCGGTTTGTACGTTTTCAGCTAAATCCTTAATGGCAGAGATGGACTTGTCGTTCTGCGCATTTTGGGAAGCGGTTAAGCCAGACACCATATCCATAGCGTCTCGCGTGGTGCCGGTGACCGCATCCAGCGCACCATCGAACGCATTCCCTGCAAATTTTAGGGACGTTTCTCCAAAGTCCAACGCACTCTCACCAAACCCAAACGCCTCTTTGAGTCCGACTTCGGCAAAGTCGAAAGCGGAGTCAATCGCGCCATGGTCAGTGGATATCATGGTATTACCACTGCCTAGAATGGCGTTGCCGGTGTTATCACCTTGCAGCGCATAGTTTTCGGTATTCGTGGTGTAATGATTAGTGGTTGAGGATGAAGAACTACTTCTACTTCCCATTGCATCCCTCCACTGGCACTAAGAACACATTTTCTACCCATTGCACGGGTAGGTTGATGAGTCGGTGTAGTCCCTTATGGGTACTGTGGAATCGGCAGCCGTAAGCACCAATATTGTTGGCTTGCTCTAAGATACGAGGGGCCGTGTTTGCTAAACCCTCCCCAACAGCGCACAGCACCACCAACACTTTGCCTTTTGAGTCTTGCTCAATGGTCACAATGTAGTGCGTGTCTTCGAGTTGCCAAATGTGTGAATGACCACAGCGAACGCTTCGAAGGATATCTTCTGAGTAGTCACCCAAAGCAGAAGCAAATCGTGTCACCGCCTCAGGGCTGTAGGGAACTATTTTAATTTCCACAGTAACACCCCTCCAATGAGCACAAAGCCCAATACAATAGCCATGGCAATCCTTGAGTTATCGACACGATTTCCGATACCACCGACGTTCGCACCGCCAAGGCTCCCCATGTCCGCGCTAGAGCCAGCACTGCTGGGGCCGCCATTACCTAGACCGCCAGCGATATCACCAAAACTTGGCATACCCGGAATCATATGAACCCCTTACGTTTTCGTGAATTTTTTGAGAGCCATACTGGCGACAATCGTCACCACCAAGGTAATGACAATCGTTGTGGTGAGGTTAGCGTTTTTGACGCTCGCGTCACCTTCAATGATGATGTCACTCTTGCTGCTTTCGGCGGTCTTGGTTGCGCCCCACCATCCCGCACCAAGGCCGGAAGCCGCCGCCGCGCCGATAATGAACGGTATCATCGACGGCCTCCAAGAAGCAGCACAACAAGCAAGAGGCACACCACACCGCCAACCACAAGCCACTGCGTGTTAGGGCTCGCCCATTGAGGAGGGGTAGCCACGAGGGTTGACCCGTCACTGTCTTCCCCTTTTGGTGGCTCTTTACCTTTGTGTTCGTTAGGGTCAGCGCTCTTGTTGTAGTCAACCCAAATCCCGCCAAGCGTGCCTAACGTGTTGTTTAAATTATCCCACCAAGACATATCGCCCCCTTATTTTGGTGTTGGGAACGCGGAGACCTGACGAACGCCTTCAATCAATACCGGAAAGTCACCGGCTGCCCCTTTGTGGACGCGAAACACTAAATCCCCTTGCGGTGCCATTTTATGGAAGACTCCCAATGCCCCAAATCCCTGCTGCACAAAATCCAGTGTGAGGTTATTGGCTTGAGGGGTTCGCTTAAAGCGCTTTAAGTCTTCATCCAAATCGTCGCGCGTCCCTTTTAAGAACGTCGAGCCATCACGTTTGATTTCGATGTGGTTCAAGTCACTGCCTTCCATAAACAGGCGTGAGACATAAAAGTCCGGCTCGTTATCAATGTTGATGTCATTGTACCCAGCGCGGCCAGCACGAAATGAGGTCGATATAATTTCAGGCAGGAAGTAGCGCTCTGGCTCACTAGGGGTGGTCAAGGCGTTTGAAGTGATTTCAGGGTTCGATACGCCAGACTTGATGCGCACGTAACACTTCCAAGTGTCGGTGACTTTGGTCACCATGGTTTTCAAAAACTGTCCTTCCCAGGTGAGCATGGATGGGTCACCAAAATAGAGGGTAGGGCGCGTATCATCCCAATGAATACCGGCTTCCACGGCCAGCTTTTTCATCTCTTGAGGGGTAACGTGAATATGGGGACGACCATTGAGTTTAAACTGAAAATATTCAATGTCCGACAAAGCGAGGTTCTTGAGGATGAACTCAATCGCCCAATACGTCGGGCCGACAGGGATAGTCAGAATCGCTTCACCCCCTGCGCGAATGTTTTCCCAGCGGTCGATTTCTTGGCGACGTGGCATCACGTTGGCACGAAGCATGTTCATGGCTTGTTTGAGAGCTTGAGACATTAGATACCTACCTTATCTAGAGCCTTGTTCGCGGTCTTTGAGTTGCGCTTGGCAAGGCCAACACCCGCCATCACAACCAAAATCACAACAACCATTACGATGTAGGGTTTGGCTTTTTTCATGTGTTTACCTAAAAAACAAAAGTGAATGAGCACGGTCATCGTTTCTTAGGATGGAAGGGGTGACAAGGTGAAGACAGTATTTAATCCGGCTTAGCCGGATTAAATACTGATTGGGCGTTGAACCGTGAGCCTAAATTGACTAGCGCTATCGATACTTGACGGTCGCGAATTGCGTTTTATTGAGCTTTTTAGGGCTGTTGTTGATTAAAAACCTTGGCGTTCCTTTCGGCCAATGGGCTGAGCTTGCCCCAGCATGGTCAATGTGACCGGCGCACAATAATCCCTTTCCGGCTCGCCACTGGATAAACTTAAGCGGCTCCCTTGGCACCATCGCAACATCAATACCCAGTTTTTTTGCAATGTAATTGGCGTCATCGTCGGTTTGATGCTGGCAGATGTTCAAGAACGTGGCATTGTTCATAATGGACTTATCCACTTCTTGACCGCGCTGCACCGTACCGATAATGGTTGGCTCGTACGCCAGTCCTTGACTGACAAGCCGCCCCCACGCCCCAGATGCTTTGGCGACGTTCGTCACCGCCGCCAGCTCTTCGCAGATGATAAGCGCCGGCTTTTGCTGGTTAAACACAAAGGCCACTTCACAAAACAGCTCAAACGCTTTTTTGTCATGGGCGACAAAGGCTAATTTGCCATCACTGTCTAGGTCTCTTGCCTTGCTAATCAGCTCTTCTGGCGTGACGCACGCTTCAAAGCCTAATTGCGTAACGTATTCCGCTTTGGGATCAAAGGCAATCACCCGGTTAAACTGCTCAGCAATTCGTTTCACTAAGGTGCTTTTTCCGGAGCGAGCAATACCTAACGATAATATTAACTGACCATCTTTACGCATGGTAATCCTCCTCATTGGCTGCCTTCCCCGGCTTAACCACCGGTTTGTTCGTGGTTTGCGCTTTTTTCTCACTGGCGTTTTTAATCGCGAAGATAAGTCCAGCAGTGGAAGACAGTGCACCAAACCACAATCCGTAGTTCTCCATCACTTCAAGTACGCCGCCTTTCGGGTAGTAGTGCACCACCAGTTTGGCATTGGAGAGCGCAAACTTATCAATGGTCTCGCGCTCTACATCGAGTTCGGCCATTTCACGAATGACAAGCTCGGTGTTTTCCGCTACGAATTCCCGGGTAACATGAATGCTATTGCGGATAAGCTCGGGGGAAATGGACTCGTCATGCTCCCATCGGCGTAGTGTCACCATCGGAATGTCAATCTCTCGCTGCGCGGCGAGGGAGTCTGCTGAGGAGACTCTTTCCGGCTCAAAGTCCGGCTCCGGTGTTAACGTGTCCGGTTTAAAATCCGGTTGGTTATCAAGTGGAGTGGCAAGTGTCTGAGGGCACCATTTTTCCGCAATGGCATCATAGCTGCGTTCGACTGTTTCCGGGCTGATATCAACTTGGTTCATTTGATTACTCCCACCCTAAGAAATTGGATAACGTATTACCGGTATATTCCGGTTTATTTTCCGGCTTATCCTCACTGCCGCTTTCCGGTTTGGGCTCCGGTTTCTTCACTTCTGGTAGAGAGGTGAGGGCTGCTTGACCTTGACGAGTTTGATAGTTCAGTACGCCGCATGTAGGGCACTTCAAATCGAGCTGTTTGTATTTGCCTTTGCGCTGTCGAACGTCAGCGTATTCACCACACGTAGGGCAATGAACGGTTTTGATTATTTGAGTCATGAGCTATTCTCCATTGAATGCCTTGCATTGATGATGAGTATTTGATTGCTCACATCACGCTCTTGCTCCATTTTGTCGAGATAATCCAGCAGTAAAGCTCCAGCAGGGGCAAGCTCACCACCGGATGACCATAAGGTCTTAAGGGTACCCATCAAACCGCCGGACGTATCGATATCGATGTTGCCCAGAGAATGTATCAGCAATGTCCTTGCATCACTGGTGGCTTTCACGCATCGAGTGTGCTGAATGATTAGCGCGGGTAGATGCTTAATGGTTGGCATGTTCACGTTCAAACTCCTTAACTCGGTTAGTTAGCTTGGTGACTTGGCCTTTTAGGCTGGCGTTGTCTTTTTTGAACCTAGCAAGTTCGAGAGCTTGTTTATCGAGCTGAGAGGCTTGCGCTTCCAGTAGTTCAATCAGTGTGTTGTGGTATGGAAAAAGGTTACCGGCTCGCGCTAAGCTATCGAACGCTTGACGGTTGAGTGTTTGCTGTGTGGTTTTCATAGTGTTCCCCTGTCTCACGACGTTGGATTAAAGTTAATCGATTAATTGAATCGATAGCTCACATAGTAATCGATAATATCGATTACAGCTAACGCACTTCGCTTGTTGAATTCCCACCCAAGCAAAGCAGGCTTGCTTCACTTTGTTGCGAATTTTGCTAGACCTGAGCGCTTTGAGAGTGTTGTTCATGAGCGCTCCCTTGTCTCACGATGTTGGTATTTACACAATAGTTATGTGTTTGTAATGAGCTTATAACTCTAGTTATAACTCGCCATTGAGTGAAAACGTGATAACTTTTCCGTGCGGTCTTTATGAGCCTTCCTACCTGAAGTGATTTCTAAGCACGGGTTCGTATTGACCGTTGATGTGTAAGTCCTTTTTTTTGCGCGCTATTGGCTCCAGGCGCGCTTTTTTTTTCTGCAACTTTTTGAACCACCGTTATGTGGTACACAGCCGCCCACTTCGAATGCTAAGTTTTGTGTGTTTGTCGATTGGTATCTTGCTCCCCCTTTTGAGTGGCCCAATCAAGCACTGAACCCCTTTAATGCTCCATCCGGTCACATCCATCAGCGCTTTTTCAAGCGGTGTAACCGTATCTGGGGGAGGCTGGTTACACTTATTTTCAGTGCTCCAAGGGGAAGCGCGCCGCGCTTCTTGCAAACGCTTGACGTCCGATTTCTTGACCAAACTGTATTTTGCGCTGGCAGTCTCGATCACTTTTCCTAACCACTCGATACCTATCACGCGCTTAGTGGTTTCACCAAATTGGTTGAGTTTTTCTTCATAGGCTAACTTTTCATGCCCTGCTATCTCGCAGAACGCAGACCAACGAGAGTTGTCAGCCGCATCCCGCAGGGCTTCTAGCTCTTCATCAAAGAAGGTGTCTTTTGCGGTTGCGCGCCTAAGCTGTCGCCAGATACCCACAGGTTTTGCACCTGATTGCGAGAACTGCTTAATGCGGTGCGTTGACGCCCACGCACGGACACGCTCAGCGTTAAATTCCGCGTCGGTTTCTGGCATGTGCGCGCCGTTGATGTTTTTAGAGATGTACTTGATGATGTAGCCCGTTGCTGTGCCTTTTTCTGGATCGCACTCTTTGGCAAGAAAACGGGCTTCACGTGCTTTTGTTGTGCTCAGTTCGTCGCTGTCTTCATCGCAAGCGATAGTGCGGCAGATATCAATGAGTGCTTGCTTTTGGTTGGGGTGAACATAGATAAATAGGTGCGCGTGAGGTGTTCCGTCATTGTGAGGCTCAGCCACACGAAGCCCAAACCAATCAATATCCATCTTTTTGAACCATGCGCGAGCGAGCTGCCATTGGTGCATGAGGTTTTGGTGCGCCTCTTTGACGGTGCAGCCGTTCCACTTTACCGAATTACGGTGATACTTTGATGGGAGTGTCCACGTGATGAAGACGCCCTCATAATCCAAATCAATTGCGCGCTCTTCATCGCCACGGGTGCGAACCACCAATTCAACGCGGCGGTTTTCTTGGTTTGATACGGTGCGCTTGACCACTTCATCAAGGGCAAAGGTAATGCCCGTTTCAGGGTCGTAGGCCGCCATTGCTTCTAGCCACTGCTCGGACTCTCGTTGCTTGTGTTTCCACCTTGTCATTGAGCGAGGGGAGACGTATTTTACTTGTCCTTTCTTTTTGCCCACACGACCAAGGGCGATTTGTGAATATTCAATGTACTGAGTGCGTAGGTACTTAAACTTGCGGATAAGGTAGGTCGCATCCAGACAGCGACGAATGGCGATTTCTAAATCCCTTTCCGCATCTTGGATTTCTTTGTACTTTTTATTCACGGTAGGGGGCTGAATGAAAAACGGCTCCATTTCGTTTGAGATGGTGCGATAGGCTTCTATCAGGGCGTCTGCATAACCGCGCTCATCTTCCTCATTGGGCTGGATGCCGTGAATGATATCGGTGAATCGTGCGGTTAGGTGTCTGGCTATGGCTTCAATACGGTTATCACACATCAACGCATGATGGTCGAATGAGATAGATTCATACATTTTACTGGTAAAGGTGTTGGTATGAATGGGTTTACTGTCTTGATTGGTTCGCTCAAGGGGCTGCTTTTCGTTGATAACGCAGCGCTCATCGACGAACGGAAACTTGTCTTCAATCACGGGTGCAAATTTTAAGGCGTGTTTGACGGCGGTATTGATAAAGCGCTCCATGTTCGAGCGTGTGGCGTTCTTGCGCTTGAGGCGCTTAGCGATTTGGTATTCCACATCTTCACGAACGATAAACGGTAGGCGCGGGATAAAGTGACGAGAAAAGGGCGTGCCATGCCTATGGACGTAATCTCTTGCGGTGTCTTTGAGTTCTTGAGTGAAGAGTGAGCCTTGTTTATCCGCTTCTTGCATCGCAGTAACCAAAAGTTCAGGCGCATCAAAAAGGAGTCTTACGGGAATAAGATCCTTTTGGCGCATCGTGCGCTTGATGCTATTGCGGATAGTGGAGGCGTTTTTCATAGGTATATTTGCGGTTAATACTCATTGTCGCTAGTGACATGTGCGTATGCTTCACCACACGCAGGACAGCGTAGCTCAAGGTTATCGGACATAGTTTCGACTAGCTCAAGTTCGACAAGTAGCCCCTGACAATCATTGCTGTTGCAAATAACCTCCGTCCCTTGAAAGTCGTAGATGTTGCTACTTGTTATTTGGGTTTCTCTTAGGTCTTGTTCTGTTCTTGTTTTCATGCTGTCACCAGTGACGGGCTATAGGTTTTCGAGAGAAACGAACTTTCCAGATTGCGTATCTCGTAGTGTGTTGAAGGTTAAATGTCGATAGTCACAACAAGCTTTAGCGAGCATATGAAATTCACTTTCTCGCTCTTCTGGTATCCACAAAGTGACCTTCTTTAATCCTTGCGCTTTCTTGTTGGCTTCGTACTTGGCGTTACGACTCATGGCTTTGCGTTACTCACTGTTCCCCAAGACTCGATACAGCCTTGCTCGGTGCATGTGTAGGTAAGGGCGTTAGGTTTTGGCTTGACGCGCTTTTTAATACCGTGCTTTTCTCGAAGCTTCGATATTAAGAAACACGCTCTGTCCGTTTTCTTTGGGTCAAAGTTTTCAAGCGCTTCCCTATCGGGACAGGGCTTGTGTATGGGGTTAGTGATAGGCAGATCTACGCTAGATACTGCCTCTTTGTAAGTAACATCACCCATGTGGATTACTTCGGTATATCAGGCCATGGGCTGCCTGAATTCATGATGTGGTAGATATCCGCTTCATTTTCTTTCTCATTGAGAGAGTCAGCATAAAAGCCCCAATAGCGTTTTACATGCTCCGCTTTGCCGTTTAGACCAGTATCGAGACATTGAATGAACGCAAATCCGCGTCCGTGAGTGCGTGCAAAGTGGAGTTGGCACTTTGGGTGCGAGCTATCGTAAAGAAGGTTGTTTTCAGTTTTAACGATCATTGCGTATGCTCCATGCCTGTATTTTCGAGGTCAAGTCGGATTTCTAGAACCTCTTGGTAAGCATTCATAGCTCTTAGTTGTGCTTTGAGGAGTCTTTGGTCTATTTCGTTGAGTTCTTTGAACAGCGTTTCTTCTTGGTAGATGAACACCGTTAGTTTTCGCACCCGCTCACTTAACTCATATCGCTCTTTTTGCATTCGTTCTATGTGTGATTTTGGCATTGTGGACTCCTTACATTGGCATTGGTGGTACGCCGTCAGCGTTTAACTCAGCGGCGGCGCGGTTGATTTGGTAGGCTAAGTCGCCTTCGCCGCCTGCATGGGCGAATTCGGCGATATGGTGTAATTGTTTGGCAGCCTCTTCGCGTAGCTTTTCGCTCATGAATAGGTAGGTGTTCTCTGGAGCGGCGTTCTCGCGCATGGCGCTAATGTCAAACTGAAAGCGCTGAACCCAAAAGTTGTACTCGTATTTCACTACATCGGCGTGTGTCATGTTCTTATCCTTGAATGACAATGCGTAGATCGCCTTTTAAGGAGATCACCGCGATTTTCGGGTTAATGTAGAAAACAGAATTCCCAGCTCGAAATTCCATTTCAGCCACAGCGCGATAGAAGTTTGATGAATGCTCATTTGCTGGAATGTTCTCAACGGGTAGGCATTTTTCGTTTGAGTAGATTTGGACTAGTGGGGTCATGCTTTGCTTTCCTCAAGTTCTGACAGGTCAGAAAATACAACCTCACCACGCTCTAGCCGCTTCTCAAGTTCAGTACAATTGATGTAGCGGTCACCACCTTCTCGCAGGTGTATAACTTCAGGAATTTCTCCAATGTCCATGCGTGCTTTGATTTGCTTAACTCCCATTCCAGACTTCCTGGAATAGAGCGTGACCTTCATGTACTGGACTTCGGTAGCCATGTGATACACTCCTTGTTTGGTTCCGATATCTGTCCATATCGGGTTATTTATGGTCATACGTTCGTATAGGTTGTGTAGAATATACGATCGTATATGTGGCGAGGTCAAGCATGGATCTTGGAAAAAAATTGAAAGCAATACGTATTGCAGAGGGATTGACGCAAGATGAGTTTTCGCAACTTATTGATGTTCCGTTAGTTTCAGTGAGAAGCTACGAGTTAGGCAAAAGGTCGGTAAATGAGAAAAATTTGATGAAAGTCACAAAGCATGAGCGGTTTGATAAATACGCCTATTGGATAGCAACCGACAAGACCCTTCCAGAATCCGGCCAGATAGCTCCGGATTTTACTATTCTATTAGAACTCGGCATTGTCGAAAAAATAGACAGCGACAAAAAGACTGCCTAACCCTTTGTTATCGTTCGTTTTATTCTATGGAAAGGATTAACGTGACATGCTGCTAAAGAATGAAAAAGGTTATTTTTCAAGCTATGCACCTGAGCGAGTTTTTGCTAGGAAACGGGATGCTGTGCAGCTTGATGTGCAACTTGAATTAGAGCTAAAACGTAAAAGTATCAACAAGGACATGAGGCGGCTAGATGAACTGGTTACGCTCTGGTATCGACTGCATGGAAAGTCACTAAGTGATCACATTAGGCTCAGAAAAAAGCTCTATTGGATATCGGAACAACTCGGTAATCCAGTAGCTAGTGACCTGACTAGTGAAGATTTTGCGCGGTATCGAGAGAGGCGAAGTGTTGAGGTCTCCACGACGACAATTAACAGAGAGCACGCTTATCTAAGGGCCATGTTTAACGAATTGGACAGGCTAGGGGTGATCACATTCAAAAACCCACTAACTAAGATCCGCCAGTTCAAAGAGCGCGAGAAAGAACTAAGGTTTCTTGACCACGAAGAGATAGCCCGCTTGCTGGAGGTATGTAAAACCTTTAGTAATCGCTCACTTGTCTATATCGTTAAAATCTGCCTTGCGACTGGTGCAAGATGGGGTGAGGCTGAAGAATTGAAGCCCTCACAGATCAAGAATAATAAGATCACATTCTTAAATACCAAGTCAACGAAGAACCGCACCGTTCCCATTAATCAGTATCTCTTTGATGAACTCAAAGCCATTGAGCCTATCAGTGATAGCCGAATGTTTTTTAATAGCCTTTCGACGTTTCGCAAAGCTATTGATAAGGCATATATCGACTTACCTAAAGGGCAAATGACACACGTTTTACGGCACACCTTCGCAAGTCACTATGTCATGAGTGGAGGGAACATTGTCAAACTTCGAGATGTGCTAGGTCATAGTGAAATTACGACGACGATGCGCTATGCACACCTTGCACCTGATCATTTAGAGGAAGTGCTGCAATTGAATCCGCTAAATAGGTATTTATCAGGATAACTATTCACACCTCAAAGAGCGATACAAGCTTAGGTTTGTGTCGTTTTTTTGCTTAAAGCATACAGATGAACACAGTATAACCTCATATAACCCCATATCGGATTTTTTGACCTTTGTAACGCTTTGTTTTTTCTTGTGGTTTAGTGGAATTCCAAATCCGCGTGTTGGGAGTTCGAATCTCTCCACCCCTGCCATATTAAAAGGCTCTGACTTAGGTCAGGGCCTTTTTCGTTTCTGCAGTTTGTCGCTAAACAACGGTGCTGTAACTAGAGGATATTCTTAGGCACGACTCGGTGCAGCTTTACTCCGACTCTTTTAGTGACGCTAACTTCATTATCTGGATTGAAATCTGTAGTTATTCTCCACGCATTTTCAGGCTCCATTTCCACCTTCATAGCGGCTGAGACATGCTTAGTGATCTCTGGAGAATGGATGATGGCAAAGCTCTCTGTGTTCAAATGAGCGCTGCGTGGGTCAAGGTTGTAGGTACCAACAACGGTAATGCTGTGATCAATCGTCATTGTTTTCGCATGAAGACCAAAAATAGGCGTAGTTGGTAGCTTCTTATACATGTGTTCAGTCATTACTCGCTGCCTGACTTTAGCATCAGGTTTAAATTCATAAACCTCAACCCCAGTGGCCAATAGCTGTTTCCTATTTCTTTGGTAGCCGCTAAAGGCTGCCAGGTTGTCGTTAGAGGCCAAGCTATTCGTTAAGATTTTTATGGATATACCTTTTTCAACCAGACTACGTAAAAAGACTCGATCTTTTTTGGTTGTGACCAGATAGGGTGTTTGGATCAGAATGGAGGATTGAGCACTCTCTGCAAGCTCGGTCAACTTATCTCGAGTGATACTACCTCCACCCAAGAACGTTTGTTGATCGTTTTTGCCGGGCTCATCCGCTATATACTCTACCTTATCAACGAATAGGAATTTCCCTTCATTAGATAGTGCCTGAAAGGTCTCAGGTACCTTATCTATCTCTGCTCTGATCTCGGGATGAAAATGCTCAGGGTTACACGCATAGGAATGCAATCGTGAAAAATCAGGATTACCGTTATATGGGTTGGATTTGAAGAGATCTTCGACTGGGACACTGAGCTCGCTATTCCAATATTGCTCGAAGGAGGTATCGATCGCGTTAACTGCTTTGCCAGCTAGGAATACATCGCGATCTCTAAAGTTGTACTCATGATCAAACCCGAAGTATTCGTCGGCAATATTTCTTCCTCCAGTGATCGCTACCTGGTCGTCGACTAAAAACACTTTATTGTGCATGCGTTGGTTGATGCCGTGAAAGTCGGTAATAACAGTTGTCATCTTTTGAACTATATTCTTACCGATATTGGCGTTGGGGTTATATATCTTGATGTCAAAGTTCTCATGCGCTGCCAACATGAGAAGTTCATCTTCCTTGGCATTGAGCATGATGTCATCGACAAGAACTCTCACCTTTATGCCTCGCTCAGCCGCTCTTACGAGATAGTCAGTCGCAATCAACCCTACGTTGTCGACTGAGAAGATAAAGTACTGTACATCGATAGAGGCTTCAGCGCGCTCTGTTAACCAAGCACGGGACATCATTGCTTCCGCTCCTTGCTCTAAAACATAGACGCCTGTGCCATTTTTCATTTCAGTCTCAAAAGGCTGAGTGTAGTGAGACAAAGGCAAGCGCTCTTTATCGACGAGGTCGGCACAATAGTCTCTATTCGAGACTGGTACGCTATCGGGAGCCGTTGAGCAGCCAAATAAAGCAATTAAAACAGAAGCAAGTAGCGTTTTTTTGAATGCGGACATAAGGGTAAAAGCCTTTTGGGCAGAAAATCGGCAATATGATATCGATAACCAGAGTAATAAAGTATCACCTCTCTGTCACAACAGTCAGTGAGCCAAGTTATGGTTGGATATAAACATTTTCCGCCACTTTCCAAAATGCAGAGAGTAGCTGGTTATCCAAGTTAGAGCGCTTACACACCACACCGAGTTTGAATGGCTTTATAGGCTCTAGTTTCAAGCGCTGTATCTTGTCTCTGACAGGGCTGTTGACGATGACGACTTCTGGCGCAATACCGACGCCACATCCTAATGCCACCATGCTAACAATCGCCTCATGACCGGATACTTGAGCATAGATATTGGGCTTTATACGCATTTTTTTGAACCAGTAATTTGCGCGTTCGCGAGCGGTGCCAGCTTCTGGGACAATGAATGGGATTTTACTCCAGTCAGGCATACCATCGGCTAGCTCAGAGCCAAAGCTGCTTACCCCGGCTGGCGCAATAACAGATAAGGGGATCTCACTAATCGTCTCAAACTCCAAGCGCGCGGGGAGCAGTTCAGGCAGTGCAGAGATAGCGATATCCGTTTCATCATTCATGACTTTGTCTATCGCTTGGGCTGGATCGCCTGTCGATAGTTCGAATTCGATGTACGGATAGAGCAGCCTGAACTCCGCAAGCAGTTCAGGTAAATGGCTATAGCTGGCGGTGACTGAACAAAACAACCGAAGTTTGCCTCTGAGCTCGTTTTCACCATGTTGGCTTTCAGATTGAAACTGCTGCCATTCACTGACGATATTGATGGCAATCGGTAGCAGCTTTTTACCTGCGGGTGTGAGCTCTACAGATCGGTTGTCACGCAGGAATAGGCTTTGATGAGTATCCTGCTCAAGCTTTTGAATCTGACGGCTAAGTGCCGAGGCACTGACGTGCATAGCGGTTGCGGTTTTACTGAAGCTTTTACTCTCACAAAGATGGATAAAAGCTTGGAGACTTTTAATATTCATAACACTAAAGATATCGGTAGTTGCATTAATTGCAATGACAAATTGTGAATATATCACTTTAAGCAATTTAGTCTCTGTTTTAGTATGAAGTCATTCGATGATAAGCATCGACACTACGGACAGAATTCAACAGGAGAGCCCCACTATGGCTAACTATTTCAATACTCTTAACTTGCGTGAGCAATTGGACCAACTAGGTCGTTGTCGTTTTATGGATCGTTCTGAATTTGCTTCAGAAGCGGATTACCTAAAAGGTAAGAAAGTAGTCATTGTTGGTTGTGGTGCTCAAGGCCTAAACCAAGGCTTGAACATGCGCGATTCTGGCCTAGACGTGTCGTACGCACTTCGTCAGGCAGCAATCGATGAGCAACGTCAATCGTTCAAAAACGCGAAAGACAACGGCTTCGTTGTGGGTAGCTACGAAGACCTAATCCCTCAAGCTGACCTAGTTGTTAACCTAACTCCAGACAAGCAGCACACTAACGTGGTTGAGACGGTAATGCCGCTAATGAAAGAAGGCGCATCTCTAGGTTACTCTCACGGCTTCAACATCGTTGAAGAAGGTATGCAAATCCGTAAAGACCTAACGGTTGTCATGGTTGCACCTAAGTGTCCAGGTACTGAGGTTCGTGAAGAATACAAGCGTGGTTTTGGTGTTCCAACTCTTATCGCAGTTCACCCAGAGAACGATCCTCAAGGTGATGGTCTTGAAATCGCGAAAGCATGGGCAGCAGCAACCGGCGGTCACCGTGCAGGTGTTCTCGAGTCTTCATTCGTTGCTGAAGTTAAATCTGACCTAATGGGTGAGCAAACTATCCTATGTGGCATGCTACAAGCAGGCTCAATCGTATGTTACGAGAAGATGATTGCTGACGGCATCGACCCAAGCTACGCAGGTAAACTACTTCAGTTCGGTTGGGAAACGATCACAGAAGCACTGAAATTCGGTGGCATCACGCACATGATGGATCGTCTATCTAACCCTGCGAAAGTGAAAGCGTTTGACCTGTCTGAAGAGCTAAAAGACCTAATGCGTCCGCTTTACAACAAGCACATGGATGACATCATCCAAGGCGAATTCTCTAGCACTATGATGGCTGACTGGGCAAATGACGATGTGAATCTTCTAGGTTGGCGCGCAGAGACCGCTGAAACAGCATTCGAAAACTACCCTGCATCAGATGTAGAAATCTCTGAGCAAGAGTACTTCGACAACGGTATCCTAATGGTGGCTATGGTTCGTGCAGGTGTTGAGCTAGCATTTGAAGCAATGACGGCATCAGGCATCATCGATGAGTCTGCGTACTACGAGTCGCTACACGAGCTACCACTGATTGCAAACACGATTGCACGTAAGCGCCTATACGAAATGAACGTAGTCATCTCTGACACAGCAGAATACGGTAACTACCTATTCGCTAACGTAGCAACACCACTGCTTCGTGAGAAGTTCATGCCATCAGTAGGTACTGACGTAATCGGTAAAGGTCTAGGCGAGACATCTAATCAAGTAGATAACGGCAAACTAATCGAAGTAAACGACGTTATCCGCAACCACCCTGTTGAGTACATCGGTGAAGAGCTACGTGGCTACATGACAGACATGAAGCGCATCGCTGTAGGCGGCTAAGCCGACCAAGAATAAATAAAACGTAAACACAACATAGTAAAAAGGGGCTACCAATCGGTAGCCCCTTTCTTTTGTCTGTGCCATTCGAGCCTAATGCTCGGAATGCAGCGAACAAATGGTTACTTGTCTGCTAGCTTTTGCTCTAGCTCAGTAAGCTTTTGCTCCATTTCAGTTAGCTTTTGGCGAGTACGAAGCAGTACTTGAGTCTGCACGTCAAACTCTTCACGGCTAACCACATCAAGCTTATTCAATTGGCCTTGAATCACTTGACGTACTTTCTGATCAACATCCGCACCAAGCTCTTTCACGGGTTGTGGCATAGAGTCGTGAATCTGCTTAGCAATCTGTTCAAGTTTCTTTGGGTCAAACATGTCTGGTAACTCCTTAAGTAATCCCACTATTCTATGTAATCCACCGGGCAATGTCGTTATTTAGCGTAATAAAAAAGGCCACAATGTGGCCTTTTTCTAAGTAACGCTGTTTTTAACTCACAACGTAGAATCACATTAACTGTTTATACGCGATTCTCTTTGCATGCAGCTGAAGCTTCGTCAACTCGAGCAATTTTCTCTAAGTCTTTGTCTTCAACAAATACAGGTAGTGGCTTATGACGCTCTGCCAAGTAGGTGTAGATAACTGGCAGTACAAATAGCGTAAACAGTGTACCAATCGCAAGACCAGCAACGATTACGATACCGATACTAAAGCGCTGAGCTGCACCCGCACCTGATGCGTACATCAGTGGGATAAGACCTGCGATCATCGCCGCCGTGGTCATTAGGATTGGGCGAAGACGTACTTTCGCCGCTTCCATGACCGCTTCCATCTTGCTCTTCTTATGCAGAAGCTGCTCTTCTTTGGCTACCTCACAGATTAGAATACCGTGCTTGGTGATTAGACCAACTAGGGTAATCAAACCAACCTGCGAGTAAATGTTCATGGTCGCTGCGCCCCAAGCAAGAGCAATCAAGGCACCACAAATCGCTAGCGGTACCGAGACCATGATAACGAATGGGTCTTTGATCGACTCGAACTGAATAGCCAGTACCAAGAAGATGATTGCCAGTGCCAGACCAAACGTTGCGTACAGTGCGCTACCTTCGGTTACGTACTGACGTGCTTCACCCATGTAGTCATGGTTGTAGCCGCTTGGCAGTTTGCTTTCTGCAATCGATTCAAACCATGCAATTGCATCACCCATTGCCACGCCCGGCGACGGTACCGCACCCACTGTTGCTGAGTTCAGCTGGTTGAAGTGAGGCAGTGAGCGAGGCTCCGCAACCACATCGATACTGATAAGGCTACCTAGTGGGATAGCTTGGCCGTCGTCAGAACGCACGAAGTACATGTTCATCGACTCTGGGTTTAGACGATACTTACGCTCAACCTGAGGAATTACCTCATACGAACGACCATTTAGGTCGATACGGTTTACGTAGCCATCGGCCATCATTGCACTCAGCGTAATACCGATATCTTGCATGGTCACGCCGTAGGCGCCAGCCATGTCCTTGTCGATATTGATTTTCATCGTGGCTGAGTCGTAGTTCAAATCCAGTGTTGAGTAAACAAACTGTGGGTTTTGTTGTACTTCACCCCAGATGTCGGTCGCGATAGTAAACAAGCTCTCAAAGCTGTTTGGTGTCGTGATAACAAACTGAATAGGCAGACCTGAACCTGCACCAGGAAGTTCTGGCATCTGGAACGCAGTCACAGCCATGCCCGGTACTTCAGCGACGAGAGCACCTACACGGTTCGCCACTTCAGCTTGGCTAGCTTCACGTTGACTCCACGGCACCATTGACGCAATACCAAACGCTTGGTTTGAGTTAGGTACACCAGTAAATACCTGTGCAAATGCCACTTCAGGCTGGTCGCTCAGAATTTTGTTCACATCATTCATGGTGTTTTGTAGATAGTCTAGATTCGCATTCGACGGACCCGTACCCATCAACATCACAACACCTTTATCTTCTGACGGTGCCAGTTCACTTGGAATGAACTTGAACAGCATCGGAAGTGACGCGAACACGATAACCGCAAAGCCGATAATAACCGGACGGTGCTGCATAACTGCTGTGAGCATTTTCTCGTAGCGAGCGGTCATGCGATCAAGTACATGATGCACTTTCTGCTCGAAACGGTTTGGTGTCTCGTTGGCTTTAAGTAGCTTCGAACACATCATTGGCGATAACGTCAACGCGATGATGCCGGATACAAACACCGAACCTGCCAGCGTTAGAGCGAACTCTTTAAACAGCGAGCCCGTGATACCACCCATCAATGCGATTGGCGCGTATACCGCACCTAGTGTGAGTGTCATCGCGATAACCGGTACCGCAATCTCACGAGTACCAATGATGGCCGCGCGGAACGGCGATTCACCGAGCTTAATGTGACGGTCAACGTTTTCAAGAACAACGATCGCATCATCTACCACCAGACCGATAGCCAATACCATCGCCAGCAGCGTCATCAGGTTCCATGAGAAGCCAATCGCCTGCATCACCATGGCTACACCAATCAGGGATAGCGGGATAGTGACAATAGGGATCAGAACTGCACGGAATGAACCTAAGAACAGAGTGATAACCACAAGTACGATTAAGGCCGCTTCAAGGATGGTTTTGATAACCTCTTGAATTGACTCGTTGATTGCCACCGTCGAGTCATACATCACGTTCATTTTGATGTTACTTGGTAGGTTCTTCTCAAGCTGAGGAAGAAGTTCAAGCACATCGGCTGCAATGTTGATCGGGTTAGCGCTCGGTGCGGCGTTGATCGCTGCTACTACGGCTTCTTGACCGTTAGCACTCGCACGATAAACGTCGTGACTCTTCTCAAGCGTCACTTTCGCGATGTCACCTAAGCGAATCACTTGGCCGTCGCCTGAGCTCACAACCAGGTTCTTTAGTTCTTCGGTGTTCGAAACCTGAGTATCGGCACTGCCGTTATAAAGAACGAACTCACCCGTTGCTTGACCTGTTGCAGACTGATAGTTGTTGGCATTCAGAACGTTCATCACGTCCGAAGCTGTCATCTTCAGCGCGGCCATTTTCAGTGGGTCTAGCCATACGCGCAGGGCGTATTTCATACCACCGTACATATCTACTTTAGATACACCGTTAACGGTAAATAGCTGTGGGTTGATTACGCGCTCTAGGTAGTCGGTGATCTGACTCGACGCCAACTCATCACTGGTAAAGCCGATATAAAGTACCGCGGTCGTCGAACCAGTCGACATAGTTACCGTTGGGTCTTCGGCTTCTTTCGGAAGCTGAGAGCGAACCGAGTTGGTCTTTGCCAGAATGTCTGACAGCGCCGCGTTCGGGTCGGTGTTAAGCTTCATGTTTACCGTGATGGTCGATTGACCAAGCACAGACTGTGACGTCATGTAGTCAATGTTGTCGGCTTGCGCGACGGCTTGCTCCAGAGGCTGAGTAATAAAGCCTTGAATCAAGTCGGCACTTGCACCGTAGTAACTGGTTGTCACGGTGACAACCGTATTCGTCATTTCTGGGTATTCACGTACCTGCATCTTGAATACCGCTTGCAAACCAAGCAAGGCAATCAAGAAGCTGATCGATACCGCAAGAACAGGACGTTTTATGAAAATATCAGTAAAACGCATTTTGCCTCCAATTACAGCATCGGTGTCTCAGCTGGTGGGACAGTCGCATCGCTTTCCACCACTTTGACTTTCACGTCGTTACTTAGACGTACCTGACCAGAGGTAACGATAACGTCATCTGGGTTCACACCTTCTAGGATGTGGGCGATATCGCCAGTACGCTCGCCAACTTTAACGACTTGCTGCTTAACGCGTTTCTCACCATCAACATCAGTCACGACATATACGTTGTCGCCATATAACGTAAACGTGATCGCCGTTTGCGGTAGCGTCACTTGGTTCTCTAGCTTAGGCAGAATGATGTTAGCGCGAGCGAACATGCCGCTACGTAGCTTGCCATCGTTATTTGGAATATCCGCTTGCACTTGGATCAGGCCGCTTTGAATGCTTACCGCAGGCTCAATAGCCGAGATAGAGCCTTTAAATGGCTGATTTGGATACGCATCAACGAAGATATCGACATCTTGTCCAATAGAAATGCGAGAGAAATCGGTCTGAGGAACAGTAAAACGCAGCTTCATTAGACTAGTGTCTTCAAGGCGCACGATATCATCACTTGGTTGCAGATACTGACCAAGGAACACGTTACGGATACCAACGACACCAGAGAATGGTGCTTTGATTTCACGACGGTCGATCTGTGCTTTTAGGCTCTCGATGTCAGCCGATAGAGAGAAGTAGCTTGCTTCTGCATCATCGTATGCTTCGCGCGAGATAGAGCCTTTCTTGTAAAGACCTTGGTAGCGTTCATATTTCGCTTTCGCTGCAGGTAGACGTGCTTGTGAACTCTTAAGGTTCGCTTTTTCTACGTCTGAATCCAGAGATACAAGAAGCTGGTCTTTCTCAACCATTGAGCCTGAAGCAAATGAGATATTGCTGATCACGCCGCTGGTTTCTGAAGTCAGTGTGACACCTTGGTTAGGCTCAACAAAACCGATGGCTTCGATAACCGGTACCCAATCAACAGGTTGAACCGTGGTCACGGTGACTGGAAATTCAGGCTCAGGGCGATTTGCTAAATACTCAGCAATCTTCTGTTGCTTGAACAGGTTGAAACCTATCACACTGCCGAATAGCAGTATTGCGATAAGTAGCATGAAAAATGTCCACTTTTTCATTCTAACGAGAACTCCACATTAGTGTTTTATAATTGCATCCCAACTGGCTTCGATAGCTGATTCCAGCGCATCGTCATCCAGTTGATAGAGACCCAGAGCATGCTTACGCGCAAGCGAAACACTTGCTTCTAAGCTTAGTCCAGAAAGAATTTCATTATCGAGGTTTTTGAAAACCCCTTGTTTCTTTCCTTCGTTGAATAGGTTATCGACTTGGGCAAACATTTTTCGTTCTTGTTCCCGAGTGCTATAACAATTTTTCGAAGGAATTGAATCATATTGGGCGCGTGTCTTTAACGAATTGATATTCGATGCCGCCATTCGCCAAATATTTAGCCACATGGTCCTATACTGTTCCTTCAGTGGCTTGTCTGCATCCACGCCCGCTTGTACGGCTTTCGCCATACGCGCGACCACATACTGTCGCAACTCCTCCAACAAATGGTCTTTGTCGTCAAAGTAGCGATAGATGGTGCCTGCAGCGACGCCAGCCTCATTGGCTAGCTTCTGCATAGATACACCTTGAATGCCTACTTCGGCTACCATTTTTTGAGCCGCTTCAAGTATTTGTAGGCGTTTGTCGCTGGTATTTACAGTTGTCATGAGCCATCCAACCAATAACTGAATGAACGTTCATTCATTATAAAACAATTGACGTCTATTTGTGCAACTTATTTTTAATCAGAATTCTATAAAAGTTAAAAACTCCTACAGAGCGTGGCATTGTTATCGGTAGCAGTCTATTATGTGCGCGTTACAAGTCGTGAGTAGTGAGCACATTAATGAAGCTAAATCCGCAGCAAGATATGGCGGTGAAATACGTCTCTGGTCCATGCCTGGTTCTCGCTGGTGCAGGGTCAGGTAAAACCCGCGTGATTACTAATAAGATAGCCTACCTAGTTCAAAACTGCGGGTATAAGGCGAGAAATATCGCTGCGGTGACGTTCACCAACAAAGCCGCTCGGGAGATGAAAGAGCGTGTTGGTCAAACGCTTGGTAAGAATGAATCTAAAGGCTTGATGGTGTCGACCTTTCACACCATGGGGCTGAATATTATTCGTCGTGAGTATAAGGCGCTGGGCTTGAAAGCGGGCTTCTCTTTGTTTGATGATCAGGACCAGATGGCACTGCTCAAAGAGCTCACTGAAAAACAGCTTGATGGTGATAAGGACCTCCTCCGTTCGCTGCTCAGCTCTATTTCGAACTGGAAAAACGACATGCTCACACCAGAGCAGGTCAAAGGCAGTGCACGTTCAGAACAAGAACAACTGTTTGCGCACTGCTTTGAGATGTACCAAATCCAGATGAAAGCCTATAACGCGCTCGACTTTGATGACCTGATCGCGCTTCCTGTGATTTTGCTTAAGACCAATCAAGA
Organism: Vibrio maritimus; assembly: GCF_021441885.1. Lineage (NCBI taxonomy): Bacteria > Pseudomonadati > Pseudomonadota > Gammaproteobacteria > Vibrionales > Vibrionaceae > Vibrio > Vibrio maritimus. The sequence continues at coordinate 3,490,230 of NZ_CP090438.1, read as the reverse complement.
AGTCCGTGAGCGTTGGCAGAAACGTATTCAGTATTTGCTGGTGGATGAGTATCAAGATACCAATACCAGTCAGTATGAACTTGTTAAACTGTTGGTCGGCGAACGGGCTCGATTTACCGTCGTGGGTGATGATGACCAATCTATCTACTCATGGCGTGGCGCGAAACCGCAGAACCTGGTATTGCTCAACAAAGACTTTCCAAACCTGAAAGCGGTGATGCTGGAGCAAAATTATCGCTCAACCAGCCGAATTTTGCGCGCTGCAAATATTCTGATTGCCAATAACCCGCACGTATTTGAGAAGTCGCTGTTCTCAGAGATCCCCGATGGTGAAAAGCTTAAAGTACTTAAAGCCAAAAACGAGGAGCATGAGGCAGAACGCGTCACCGGCGAACTTATTGCTCATCGATTTGTGAATCGAACTGAGTATCGTGACTATGCCATCTTATATAGAGGCAACCATCAGTCGCGCCTGATTGAAAAGGTATTGATGCAAAACCGTGTGCCTTACAAGATCTCAGGAGGCACGTCATTTTTTGCGCGCGCCGAGATCAAAGACATCATGGCGTATCTACGTGTGCTCGTGAACCCAGACGATGATAATGCTTTCTTGCGCATCGTAAACACGCCGCGTCGCGAAATTGGTCCTGCAACACTGGAGAAGCTGGGCAGTTATGCCAATATGCGAGGAAAAAGCTTGTTTGAGGCAAGCTTCGAGCTTGGGTTAGAGCAGCACCTTACCGGCCGCGGCCTTGAAAACTTGCGCCGCTTTACCCAATGGATCGTCGCTATCGCCGATAACGCAGAGCGCGGCAATACAGTAGAGGCTGTGCGAGCCTTGGTTCGTGATATCAACTATGAAGATTGGCTGTACGAAACGTCATCCAGCGCAAAAGCGGCTGAAATGCGCATGAAGAACGTCTCTGATCTTTATTCGTGGATTGTTGCTGATTTAGAGGGTGACAACTACGACAAAGAAGAGAAGACGCTCAAAGAAGTGGTTCAACGTCTAACCCTGCGCGACATGATGGAACGCGGTGAAGAAGATGATGACAGCGATGCGGTTCAATTGATGACGCTGCATGCCTCAAAGGGGTTGGAATTTCCTTATGTCTATTTGATAGGGTCAGAAGAGGGCATTTTGCCGCATCAAACCAGCATCGATGAGGACAATGTCGAAGAAGAACGCCGCTTGATGTATGTCGGCATCACTCGCGCGCAAAAGGAGCTGACCTTTACGATATGTAAGGAGCGCCGTCAGTTTGGTGAGCTAATCAAGCCTGAGCACAGCCGATTTCTCGATGAGCTGCCGTTTGATGATGTTGAATGGGAGCAAGCGAAAAAGCCGGTGTCAGCGGAAGAGCGCATGCAAAAAGGTCAGGCGCATATCGCCAATATTCGCGCGATGTTTAATAAGAAGTAACGCGAGATTGCACTGTGTATAAAGAAGGGGCTCACTAGATAGTGAGCCCCTTCTTTATACACAGTGCGTATTGCTGGATTACAGACCCGCGATCATGTGCTCGATAGCATCAATGATTTCTTGGTCAGAACAATCCATACAAGAGCCTTTCGCTGGCATCGCGTTAAAGCCGTTGATGGCGTGATCAGCCAACACGTCTTTGCCTTGCGCGATACGTGGTGCCCAGTCACCAGCGTCACCCGTTTTAGGAGCACCGCTGACACCAATAGAGTGACAAGCAGTACAGAAGGTATTGTAAACAGTGGCACCATCACGTGGACCAGTTGGCTCTGCAACAACAGGTTCGCTACCTGCTAAGTAAACGCCACCAACGGGTTTAATACGCTCTGCGATAGCGTCATATTCTTCTTGGCTCACATCCGCTGCAAAAGAGGCAGTAGAAAAAGTTAGTGCGGCGAACAACACAGTTAAGATTCGACGAGACATATCCATTAAACTCACTTTACTATCCAACAAGGTAGCAAGTCGCTGCTTGCTATTCATTTATACGATTTTATTCTGCTTGCTGATCTAACGGCTGTTAAATCAATGTAAACATTGGGTGATTATATCCTGTTAACTTGTTGCAATAAACCACAACTTTTCAGCTTCACGGGGTGAATCACATCGTAAAGCTAGTATTTTCTGTACCAAAGTGCTGAAAAAGCCAACAAACGAAAAAAAAAGTTAAAAAAGTACTTTACGGCATAGTGTGATATCCGTATTATTCCCATCCGCCGATAGGGCATGCGCCCGTAGCTCAGCTGGATAGAGCGTTGGCCTCCGGAGCCAAAGGTCGAAGGTTCGAATCCTTTCGGGCGTGCCATCCGGATATAATTATTGGCAAAAATAGTGGTGGCTATAGCTCAGTTGGTAGAGCCCTGGATTGTGATTCCGGTGGTCGCGAGTTCGAATCTCGTTAGCCACCCCATTATTTCGGTGACTTTTGTCTCCAGTTTTGATTTAATCGAAACGAAAGCGTTCTGAAAAGAACATTGTCGGTGAATAGCGCAGCTTGGTAGCGCATCTGGTTTGGGACCAGAGGGTCGGGGGTTCGAATCCCTCTTCACCGACCACTATTTCAGTTACTGTTGATGACAGTAACAAAACAAAATTTGTGGTGGCTATAGCTCAGTTGGTAGAGCCCTGGATTGTGATTCCGGTGGTCGCGAGTTCGAATCTCGTTAGCCACCCCATTTATTTTGGTAGCATTTGCTTCCCCTTACGAGTTGACTCGTAATAAAACATTGTCGGTGAATAGCGCAGCTTGGTAGCGCATCTGGTTTGGGACCAGAGGGTCGGGGGTTCGAATCCCTCTTCACCGACCACCATTCGAAAGCCTCGTCGAAAGACGAGGCTTTTTTCGTATATATGGTTTGCAGGTTTGAGGAAAACCCATACGAGTCGGAGGCTGGAAGGCCAGTCCCATGGAAGCCCAGTCGTCGAGTGTCGAACCAATCGAATCCCTTTTCACCGAACATCATTTGAAGCCTCCTCGTCATACGAGGTTCTTTCATCTACACGCTAGAAAAGCGCCAAGTTGAAAACCCGACATGATCTCCAAAACTATTTATCATTAGTTCATCTATCTAGTCACATATCATTTTGTTGTCCGATTAGCGGCATTTTCTCGTTGAATCGTGTTTTCCCTCTTTATAAATAGCCTGTTGTCTTATTGGAGCTTGGCTGAATAACATTTCTACGATTCTTGTCTGATAAGAAATGGTGTTTCACTCTAGCTAACTCCAGAATCCCAGAGTTTTGTCTATATTGCATGCCACAATCATGTTGCAATTTAATGTAGCGGAAAATGTTGCCTACTCTCGATCTTTGAGCGTTTCGCTTGTGAAGTGTGATTAAGATCTAGACTTTAGTTCTGCAAACGGCATTGTTACAAAACTTATGTTTCCATAGTGTTAAAATGATTGCGGAATAACTATTCGCACTGCTTTAGTCATTAATATGGCTAATATCGTGATGCATAGCGATTTATGATCGTTTTATAGTGCGTTTTATTGGTGCTACATCAAGTTTTTAGATGGGTACTCTCATTACTATATGTAGTTAATGTGCATAAATATTTATTTATACTGCTTTAGATTTGCTCAATTTCGAATTTTTATCCTATTTTTGTTGCTTTTCTGTGAAAGATTTGCCAAATTGATGCACTTGTAATTAGTCAGCAGAAAATGCTGCCTAAGAATGGATTCAATTTTTCAGACAGGGGCAGAAAACTGCCAAAGCAGTAGAGGTCTGGTAATGTCATTATTAGAAGTTAAAGATCTTCGTATCGAATACCCATCTCGCCATGGGGTACATGCCGCGGTTAAAAATTTGTCGTTCAATATTGAACGCGGCGAAATAGTTGGTGTTGTGGGTGAGTCTGGTGCAGGTAAATCGACCGTAGGTAATGCGGTGATCGATTTGCTATCACCTCCAGGGACTATCGCTGGTGGCGAAGTGTTCTTGGATGGAGAGAAAATCTCCGGTTTATCTCCTGAACAGATGCGAAAAGTTCGTGGCTCAAAAATCGGGTTTATTTTCCAAGACCCAATGACCTCACTTAATCCACTCTTCACGGTTGAGCAACAATTAAAAGAGACCATCCACGCCAATATGAAGGTGACGGATGAGCAAGCCTATGAGCGCTCGCTTAACCTAATGAAGCAAGTGGGCATTCCACAGCCTGAAAACCGTCTTAAGCAATACCCACACCAGTTCTCTGGTGGTATGCGTCAGCGTGTGGTTATCGCTATCGCGCTAGCGGGTGAACCTGACCTTATCATTGCCGACGAACCAACCACGGCACTCGATGTATCAATTCAAGATCAAATCCTAGGTTTGATTCGCGACCTGTGCATCAAGAATAACGTGGGTTGTATGCTAGTGACGCACGATATGGGTGTGGTTTCTAACGTGACTGACCGCGTGGCAGTTATGTATCGCGGTGACCTAGTTGAGTTTGGTGCGACGAAGAAAGTACTGGGCGACCCAGATCACCCATACACGCGCAGCCTAATCTCAGCGGTTCCTCGTTCAGACATGAAACTGGATCGCTTCCCACTGGTTAGTTACATCGAAGAAGCTCATGAAATGGAGCCGCTTGATGTGAAAAACCACTGGTTAGGTCAAAGCCAAGATCACCGTGATTACACAGGACCACTGCTTAACGTAGAGAACGTCAACCTGCGCTTTGTGACCAAAGATTCTTTGTTCGAAAGTCGTCGTGAGTACGTTCAGGCGTCGAACAACGTGAGCTTTGAGGTTCACGAAGGTGAGACATTTGGCCTAGTAGGTGAGTCGGGTTCAGGTAAATCTACTATTGCTCGAGTTATCGCAGGTCTGTACGCTCCAAATTCAGGTAAGGTGACGTTTGAGGGTATCGACTTAACCTCACTTAAGTCGGAGAAAGAGCGTCGTCCGATGCGTCGTCAGATGCAGATGGTGTTCCAAAACCCATACACCTCAATGAACCCGCGCATGAAGATCTACGACATCATAGCTGAGCCAATTCGTTTCCACAAACTGACCGCTAACGAGTCAGAAACTAAACAGATTGTTGAAGATCTGCTTGAGCACGTGGGTCTTGGCAAGATGGCGGGTGTGAAGTATCCACACGAGTTCTCTGGTGGTCAGCGTCAGCGTATCTCTATCGCTCGCGCACTGGCAACGCGTCCGCGTCTATTGATTTGTGATGAGCCGACATCAGCGCTTGATGTATCCGTTCAGGCGCAGATTTTGAACCTACTTAAAGACCTTCAGCAAGAGCTGAACCTCACCATGCTGTTCATCAGTCACGATTTGCCGGTTATCCGTCAGATGTGTGACCGAGTAGGGGTAATGCAAATGGGTACGCTACTGGAAGTAGCACCAACCGAGCAATTGTTTACCGACCCACAACACGAATACAGCAAGCAACTGATTTCCTTGATGCCTGAATTTACAGGTTTAAGAGAAGACGTAGTAAAAACGGCGTAAGCCAAATAAGTTCCTAATGGAAATATAAGCAGAAGCAAACACAACAAAAAGGGATCCGGATCCCCGCATGAAGGAGTTATGCACAATGAAAACCATGAAAAGTAAATTAGCAGTGGCTTTGATGGCAGCTGGCCTAAGCTTTAGCGCTGCAGCAGCAAACATCACCGTAGCATACGACGCTGACCCAGTAACGCTTGATCCACAAGAGCAGCTATCTGGCGGTGTGATGCAGCTTTCACACATGGTATTTGACCCACTAGTACGTTTTAACCAAGACATGGAATTTGAGCCTCGTTTGGCTGAGTCTTGGGAGCGTGTCGACAACGAAACTATGCGTTTCAACCTACGTAAAGGCGTTAAGTTCCACTCTGGTAACGAGCTAACGGCTGACGACGTAGTGTGGACATTTGCGCGTCTTAAGAAGTCTGCTGACTTCAAAGGTATCTTTGCGCCGCTAGTATCACTGACTAAAGTTGACGACTACACCATCGAAATCAAGACTGACGGTACTTACCCGCTAGTTGAGAACGTGGCAACGTACATCTTCCCAATGGACAGCAAGTTCTACTCTGGTACAACAGAAGACGGTAAAGACAAAGGCGAAATCGTTAAGCACGGTAACTCTTTTGCTTCTACTAACGTTTCTGGTACTGGCCCATTCACGGTTAAATCTCGTGAGCAAGGCATCAAGGTTGAGTTTGAGCGTAACCCTAACTACTGGGATACCGAATCAAAAGGTAACGTTGATAACCTAACACTTGTACCAATCAAAGAAGCGGCAACGCGTGTAGCAGCACTTCTTTCTGGCGATGTAGACATGATTGCTCCAGTAGCACCAAACGACTACAAGCGTGTGGATAGCGCGAGCAACATCAACCTATACACTATGCCAGGTACGCGTGTAATCACGTTCCAAATGAACCAAAACAGCAACGAAGCTCTAAAAGACGTTCGCGTTCGTCAAGCTATCGTTCACGCAATCAACAACGAAGGTATTGCTAAGAAGATCATGAAAGGTGCTGCGACACCTGCTGGTCAGCAAAGCCCAGTTGGTTATGCGGGTTACAACGAAGAGCTAGTACCACGCTACGACCTGAAGAAAGCGAAAGAGCTAATGAAGGAAGCGGGCTACGAGAACGGCTTTACGCTATCTATGATGGCGCCAAATAACCGTTACGTGAACGATGACAAGATTGCTCAAGCTGCGGCGGCAATGCTATCTAAGATCGGCATCAAGGTTGATCTGAAGACAATGCCTAAAGCGCAATACTGGCCAGAGTTTGATAAGTGTGCAGCAGACATGATGATGATCGGCTGGCACCCAGATACGGAAGATTCAGCGAACTTCACAGAGTTCCTAACGATGACTCGTAACGAAGATACTGGTCGTGGTCAGTACAACTGTGGTCACTACTCGAATCCAGAAGTGGACAAGATTGTTGAAGCGTCTAACTCTGAGACAGACCTAGCGAAGCGTAGCGCGATGCTTAAGCAAGTAGAAGCAACGCTTTACAATGAAGCGGCGTTTGTTCCTCTACACTGGCAAGATCCATCATGGGCAGCGAAGTCTAACGTTGAGATTGGCCCAATCATCAACGGCATGAACTTCCCATACTTTGGTGACCTAGTCGTTAAATAAGCGGCACTCTCTCGCTGAGTAAGCGACAGATAATCGCGCTCTGCTTTGTTCAGCGAGCAGAGCGCGTTTTTTAGGCTGAACGAATTTTTAATGTAATGGATACATAAGGGGCAAGGAATGTTTTCGTTTCTGGTCAAGCGCCTGTTTCAGGCACTGATAGTGATGTTTGTGATCAGTTTGGTGGCGTTTGCCATTCAGGATAACCTGGGCGACCCGTTGCGTGAACTTGTAGGTCAGTCGGTTTCAGAAGCAGAGCGTCAAGCGATGCGTGATGAAATGGGCCTCAACGATCCCTTCATTACGAAATACGCGCGTTTTCTTGGTAACGCGGTACAAGGTGATTTAGGCAACTCATACTTCTTCAAGCGTCCAGCGGTTGAAGTGATTGCGAGCAAACTAGTGGCGACGCTAGAGCTGGTATTTGGTGCCACGTTAATCATAATCTGTTTATCTATCCCTCTTGGGGTTTACTCTGCAATTAACCCGAAGAGTTTCTTTACCAAAGTCGTGATGGCAGGCAGCAGCATCGGTATCTCGATCCCTGTTTTCCTAACGGCAATCATGTTGATGTATGTCTTCTCTATCGAACTGGGTTGGTTCCCGTCCTATGGACGAGGTGAAACCGCGAACTGGTTTGGTTGGGACTCTGGCTTCCTAACGCTTGATGGTCTGGCACACTTGGTGCTGCCGTGTATCGCACTGGCTTCCATTATGTTGCCGCTGTTTATTCGTTTGGTGCGTGCAGAGATGCTAGAAGTGCTGAGCTCTGAGTACATCAAGTTTGGTAAGGCGAAAGGTCTAGCTCTACATAAGATCTACTACCAACACGCGCTTAAAAACACCATGCTACCTGTATTGACGGTAGGTGGCGTACAAATCGGTACTATGGTGGCGTACACCATCCTAACCGAAACCGTATTCCAGTGGCCTGGAACAGGCTTCCTTTTCCTAGAGGCAATCAACCGCGTAGATACGCCGCTTATCACCGCGTACGTTATCTTTGTAGGTCTTATCTTCGTTGTGACTAACACCATCGTCGACCTGCTATACGGCTTGATTAACCCAACAGTAAACCTAACTGGTAAAGGAGCATAACCATGACACAAGCAGTACAAGTCGTTCCTTCACGTTGGGAGCGTTTCAAACAATCGGATTTTCTGTATTACTTCAAGCGCGACAAAGTTGCGATGACGAGTTTCACTGTGTTTATGGTGATTCTAGTGATGTCGTTAGCGTCGCCGCTGATTGCACCGCATAACCCGTATGATCTCAGTACCATCGACATTATGGATGCCGAGCTGCCACCATCTTGGATGGAAGACGGCGACGCAACCTTCCCGCTGGGTACTGATGAGCAAGGTCGTGATATTCTGTCGACGATTCTTTACGGTTCTCGTCTATCGCTAACGATTGGCTTTGCGGCAGTCGGTCTTCAGCTATTTCTGGGTACCGTCATCGGTTTGTCTGCGGGCTACTTCGGCGGTCGTGTTGATAGCTTCCTGATGCGTTTTGCGGATGTTCAGCTGTCGTTCTCAACCATGATGGTAGCGATCATTGTCTCCGCTATCTTTAAGGCGAGCTTTGGTAGCGAGTTCTTCAGTCAATATGCGGTGCTGATGCTGGTGGTGATCATCGGTATTGCCGAATGGCCACAGTATGCACGTACCATTCGTGCTTCGGTACTGGCTGAGAAGAAGAAAGAGTACGTAGAAGCAGCACGTGTGATGGGCTTTAAAGCGCCTCGCATCATGTTCCGTCACATTCTTCCTAACTGTTTGTCGCCTATCTTGGTTATCTCAACAGTACAGGTGGCGAACGCGATCATGTCTGAAGCGGCGCTGTCATTCCTAGGTCTTGGCCTACCGGTTGACCAACCGTCGCTGGGTGCTCTTATCAGTATCGGCTTTAAGTACATCTTCTCTGGTGCTTGGTGGATCACGGCATTTCCTGGTCTGGTTCTGGTCACTTTAGTACTAGTAATCAACCTATTAGGTGACTGGTTGCGTGATGTATTTAACCCGAAAATCTACAAAGGGTGATCGAGAGTGATTGATTTTTAAACCCAATCCTCACTACACTAAGAGTCGCAAATCATTGCGGCTCTTTTTATTTGTGTCGCAAATTTCACAAGAAGTGTTCAGGGGATAGATATGAGCTCTTTTAGCAGAGTAAAGGGATTAGCGAGCGCATCAATAAGCTGGCTGCGTAGTAGTGTTCTGCTCGGAATATTGGTCATATCGTCAGGGGCGTCGGCGGATGATGCGCTATGTGATGCTAGCCAAGCCTCCATAAATCAACTCCCTGTTCTTGCCGAAAATTGCCCAATAGGAAATGGTGTGTGGGGGAGTACGGTGCCAGTATCTGAGGGCGCGGTATACTGGATTCAATGTGGGATACTCGAAGCGCCCATGCCTTTGGAACAAGCCATGCCGCTGTACTCTGAGATATCTTCTGATGTTTGGATGTTGCCGCAAAAAAGCAGCTACCGCTGCCTAATTGGTCCCTATACGGATGTGAATAAAGTTAAGCAAGACTTAAATGAGGTGAAGGGAATCCGCGGTTACCGTGATGCCTTTATCCGAGTGGTGGAGCGCGGCGAGAAGACTGCAAAGGCTTCGTCCTCGTCTCAATCAAACCCCACAGGCGTCAAAGCAGCCTTCGCTAAGCCTCAAGTCTCAGAGCAAAAACTCGCAAAGCAAGACATTCCTAAGCCAGCCGTTTCTCAATCTTCTTCAACGGCCACGAGCAAGTCCGTTAAAAAGGCAGCCACCATTCCTGAACTGCCAACCACTAAATCCTCGCCACTCTCAGTCAGACTTTCCGCAGAACTTGATGGTAAGCGCTATGCGGTACCCTACCTCTCAGGCGGTGACCACCAGTTTTATATGGAACATGATAAGGCGTGGAATCGTCTAAGCTACAACAGCGCAATTAAGGTGTGCAGCGATCTTGATATGCATTTGGTGAGCAACAGTGAGTGGCAAGCCTTGGTGGACTCTAAGGTCATGGTCAACAATCAATGGCCGCTGCAAATGCCTTATTGGGGAGATGGTCAAAAGGGGCTATTCACTAATGGCAAGGTGTCACCGTTAAAAGGCAACACCCTGCTAAATGTGGTGTGTGTAGGCAAGTAAACGAACTTGTCCTTAAGGTAGTAACCAGCGGGTTTTGGCACTGCGAGCTAAAAGCCAGCTAGTTGCCAGTGCTAAGCCACCACTGATAACAACCCAAAACGGGATCATGTAAATAGGGTGACCATGATGTAGCCCGAGCTCGTTCATAGGCCACAAAAACAGTGGGTGCAGAATGTAAATACCAAGGCTGTATTGACTGATAAAGCTCACTACTTTTTTCACCTTAGGCGCTAGGCTATCGGCGTACGCCTTACAAACAATGAAAATCATACTGGCTGCCAATACGGTATTCAGTGTCTTATAAGAGAACCAGCGACCCACATAATAGCGTTCCGCTTCGATACTGCCTTGCACCACCATATAGCTGCTAAGAGCCATAGCACCCACACCCAAAATCACCGAGGCGATAACCACGCTGCGACTGGCAGGCAGCTTCTGATACAGAATGTAGCCAAGGGGCAATAACCCCATATATAGCCAGAACTGCTCACTCCAAGGTCCGTCGATGCGCATCAAAAACAGCAGAGTCGTCAGTAGCCAAAGACCCGTGAAGGCGTAGAGCGCTGCATCATCAAACTTGCGAACAAAGATTTGCAGAAACGGAATAGCCGCATACAAAGGAATGAAGTAGTAAAAGAACCCAAGGTGGTAATAGGTCTGGTGATGGTAGCTCTCTGCCAGTACTTCTTTCACCGTGCCGCCATCAAAGCCCTCAATCGTCCAGCCTGATAAATACGCATAAAACAGCGACCACACCAAAAATGGGATCAACACCTTGCCGAGTCGGCGCGATAGGTAATATTTGAGATCAAATAGGCGTGTGTCATTGAGCATCAATGCACCGGTGATCAGTATGAATACCGGCACTGCCCAGCGACTGAAGCCGTTAAAGGTGATCGCCGTGACCCATTCGCCCATTGGGATTTGTCCTAATTCATGACGGTAAGGCCCAAGAGCATGAATGATGATCACCGCCAGTGCGGCGACACAGCGCATAGCGTCAAAGAAATAAACGTGTTTTTTGTCCATTAACAACTCCTTACAGTCTTAACAAACTATAAGGAAGTTTTCCGACCTAGGAAAGGGAGAGTGGATCAGAGTTGTGTAAAAATTGCCCTGTACTCAGGCAAGTAAGTCAAAAAGAGGACTCGAGCCACAGCTATTAACCAAGCTGCGGCTCTTGCTAGTCTATGGGCAGGTGACCTGTTCCCAGAACCAATTGGTTTGAGTGGGCGTCTCCCAAACTCCAGGTTTGTTTTTCACGGTAAAGCACTTTCCTTGGTGTGTCACGGTATCGCCAACGTCGGCTTGGGTCACTCCCGCTTCCCAAACGATGACGCCAGACGGTGTGCTGGTATCACCGCCACCATTGCCTCCACCCGTATCGCCACCACCTGTGTTGGGTGGCTGATCGACGATACGAACTTCTGGCCAGTTAGCGTGTGAGCCATAAAAGTTCGTCACACACTTCTCGTAATCGCCAGGGACAAGCGCAGAGTATGCCGTTTGATACCCGACCAGGTTACATTCAAACGAGACCCCGCCAGGGCGATCGGCATGATATTTCCAGCTTGCCTCCCAGTTGGTGTATAACACGTCGGTAGCACCATTAAGGTTCAAGCTACCGTAAGGCGTTTGTTGCCAACAGGTATTCGCCTCATCGGCATCAATCGGAATTTGGTAATGCGCTGCGAGTCCTTCCCAATAGCGAATACGGTTGACCGGTTGGCCTTTGGTTTTGTTTTGCTCACCGCACTCAATGCCGCCGTTAATGATATTAATCGTGGTACCAAAGCCATAACCAATACCGGCATCAAGCTCACGCTGCGAGGGTGTCCAAGTTCGGTCAATCACGTGCAGCATAGCGGGTTTTGGTGCTTGTGGGGTTAAGAAAAACCAGATGGCAGAGGCGAGATTGAGCCATGAATCCGCCACCAAGGCTGGGTTATCAAGAAGAACAGTCGCGTCACCATCAAACATCACTTCCGAGAAAGGGCCGTAGTTAAAATGGTAGGAAAGCTGCTTGGCGCCGCGGCCGAAGTATCCTTGGTTCGGTGAACATGGCCAGCGCTTGTTTTGCCAATCATTTTGACCGCACCCTGTGGTGTAGCCTTTTTGTCCTTCGGACCAGCCCATTTCGCGCACATGTACTAAGGCTTGTTGCCATTCTTCTAAAGCCAGTGGGTTATCCCAGGTGTTATCAATGGCGATATGTCCGCCAGTTTCTTGGGCGAAATGTGCAAACGCAGTAACGATAGAGCGTTTACAGATGGCGTCGGCGTCACGTCCATCGGTGTAGTCGCCACAAAATGCGGGAAACTTACCAATAGCCTGTAAAAATCGCTGATAGGTGTATTCCGGGGCGGCCATTTGAGTGAGAAAGTCCCACTCCGAGCGAGGGAACACGCGCTCTGTTCGCTTGACGTTGTCAGGGTTGCTGGCCAGTCCCGCGTCAATCGCATCAACAATGGTATTCGGTGCTGTCGAAAGCGCATTAGCCCAAACCGCGTACATTGGGTCACTGGTTTGAGCTGCAGCGCTGGCTTGCACTTCACTACGCAACAATACGTAGCCAGTTGGATTAGTAGGGTCGGGCTGAGGGTTGACGGCAAGTGCTGGCAGGCTTGTGCCTACAAGTGCTGCCGCAACCAACAATTGGCTGGGGTTCATTTCACGTTCCTTATATTTTATTGGGCTAGTTTGCAGAGTCTCATGCTAAATGAGATCTATTAGCTAGCAGAAAAAACTAAAACAAAGGCTATGTGCTGGTTACTATGAAAACCATTAGTTCTGTGCTTGTTGTTAGATTGCTGCGAGGCGTTTCATGGCGGGAGGGAATGAGTAATAACTCGATTGCGTAAAGATGTGTGGTGGTTCGAAACTTTAGATGTAGAAAAGCCCAGCGATGGCTGGGCTTTTAGGTGATATACGTTTGTCGCGATTAATGCTTAGCCACATTAACGCCATCAACGCTATCAACGCATTGTCACGAACTCTTCTGAGCCTGTCGGGTGGATAGCAACCACTGAATCAAAGTCTGCTTTGGTTGCGCCCATCTTCATCGCAACCGCAAAGCCTTGAATCATCTCATCCACGGTAAAGCCGATGCCGTGTAGGCCAACCACTTTCTCATCGTCGCCCGCACATACTAGCTTCATCTTACAAGGCTGACGGTGCTTAGTAACTGCGGTGTACATCGCTGTGAAGCCAGATGTGTACACTTTCACGTTCTCTTCGCCGTATTTCGCAACCGCTTCTGGCTCCGTTAGACCGATAGTGCCGATTGGTGGGTGGCTGAATACCACGGTTGGAACTAGGTCGTAGTCCATTTTCGCGTTTGGCTTGTTGTTAAATAGGCGCTCAGAAAGCTGGCGACCCGCTTTAACTGCCACTGGCGTTAGCTCGATACCACCTTCCATGATATCGCCCACACAGTAGATGCCTTCAACGTTGGTTGTTTGGTACTCATCTACCTTGATGTAGCCGCGATCGTTAGTTTCAACGCCCGTTGCACTTAGGTTGATTGCGTCCGTTGCTGGGTGACGACCAATTGCCCAGATAAGCTGGTCAACGTTTTGGCTTTCACCGTTCTCTAGATGAAGAGTCAGGCTGCCGTCTGCTTCTTTAACCACTTCTTTTGGTACAGACTGAGTGTGCAGTGTTGGGCCTTCTGCATCCATTACTTCGACTAGTGTGTCGATGATCATTGGATCGAAGCTACGTAGTGGCGACTCTTTACGAACGAACAGATGTGTCTCTGTACCCAGTGCGCTTAGTACGCCTGCGATCTCAACAGCAATGTAACCTGCACCTACAACAGCAACACGCTTAGGTTGTGCGTCTAAGTCGAAGAAGCCGTTTGAGTCGATACCGTACTCGGCACCCGGGATGTTTGGAATTGTTGGGCGACCGCCGACTGCGATAAGAATATGGTCAGCTGTATATAGCTCGCCATCAACCTCAACGGTTTTTGCGTCAACGAATTTAGCAAAGCCCTTGATAACGTTTACTTTGTTGTTACCTAGTACGCGATCGTAAGATTGGTGGATACGACCAATGTACGCTTGGCGGCTTTCAACGAGCTTGTTCCAATCGAAGCCTTTAACGTCAACGTCAAAACCATAGTCTTCCGCGTATAGGTTCATGGCTTCAGCAATTTGCGCGCCGTGCCACATGACCTTTTTAGGTACACAGCCAACGTTTACACAAGTACCGCCTAGGTCTTTCGCTTCGATAAGCGCAACCTTCGCGCCATACATTGCCGCACGGTTTGCAGATGCGATACCGCCGCTGCCGCCACCAATACAGATATAGTCAAAATGCGTTGCCATTACGTTCTCCAAGAGCTTATAAATATTTTGATTGCTTGTACTAAAGCATATTGGGGCGATGTTGTCAGAACTCAACAACCCAACATGTTAGCCACAATCTCTGTCCGTATGATAAATCGAGTCTAGCAACTTTCTCCAATGGGAAAAAGTTGCGTTGATTATGACTAATAACGATTAATGTCGATGACTCTGAGAGCGAGCGCCCTCAGAGGATCATGATTAACCGCAGCAGCTACTTGTGCCGCAGCCTGATGTTGGTGCCATATCTTTACCTTCTGCCAGATAGGTGTTGGTGAGATAGAAGTTGCTAAACAGCGTATCGAAGTCTTCAGATACGGTTTTCTCCACTAAACCCGACTCGAGAATGTTCTGCTGCCACGCTTGCATCTTCGGTAGACCACAGAAGAAGTCATACCCAGAGTGTGCTTTAACAAGGGCAGCTCGATGCAGTAATGGTAACCACGCCATATCCACATTGCTAAGCGCATCCGATTTAAAGAACTTTGTCTCACCCGACAGTTGGTTCTCTGCTTTTTGAAACGCTTTAATCAGCTTATCTGCACGCTCTTCAAAGGTTGCCTTATCTTTGCTGCTCATGGTGCCGCACTGAGCAAGGTAGTGCTTCGAGCCAAGATAGCTCCATGCGCGGTCAAGAGCGCGCTGCTCATTGGTAACACCTTGCTCAAGCGGGCCATATTCATCTTCGATGTACTCAATAATTGCATCAGACTCAAACAGCGCCGTGCCGGACTCGGTCACCATGACAGGCACTTGGCCATTTGGTGAGATATCTAAAAACCACTGCGGTTTGTCTTTTAGACTGATGTACTCAATCTCGTAAGGGATTTGCTTAGCTTCCAGTGCTGCTGTCACGCGTTGAACAAAGGGACAAATCTTAAAGCTAACAATCTTAATCATGTTGGTTTCCTCACTAGGATGTAATTTAGGTGTACTGCTTCAGTACTTTCACTAGTAAGACGAGGAGAGGTTGAAAAAGACGAAAATAATTTCAATAAAGTCGAAATATTTTTTGAATGAGAGAGATTGGGGCAATAAAAAAGCGCAAGCTTGTTATGAAAAACAGATGCTTGCGCCTTGTGTTTTGTTCGCCGATTTTTATCAGCTCTTATTCTGGAACTGTTTATTCAGGAACAATCCATTCCACCTTAAAGTGACCTGTTGCTGGGGCAATTTTCTCTTTAAGGTATGGCAGAATCTCTTTCATTTGCTGCTCTAGCATCCACGGCGGGTTGATAACAATCATGCCCGAAGCTGTCATGCCGCGCTCATTGGTGTCAGGAGACACCCCAAGCTCAATCTGTAGGATCTTGCGAATGCCAAGCCCTTCCAGACCATCAATCATGTCGTCGATGTCGTAACGATTCACCACTGGGTACCAAATTGCGTAAATACCGGTTGCCCAACGCTTATGGCTCTGTGCAATCGCGGTTACCACATCGCGATACTCTCTGGCGAGCTCGTAGGGTGGGTCAATCAGTACTAAGCCGCGACGCTCTGCGGGTGGCAGGCTCGCTTTAAGGCGTTTAAAGCCATCTTCTTTAAAGATCTTCACCTGACGGTCGCGATGAAACTCTTGCTCCAGCAGTGGAAAATCGCTTGGGTGCAGCTCGGTCAGCACCATACGGTCTTGCGGGCGCAGATGCGCGCGCGCCACACGTGGTGAACCGGGGTAGTAACGCAGCGCATCGCCGTTATTTAGCGTATCAATCGACTCGATGTAGCTGGCGATGTCTTCTGGGATGTCTGAGTTACCCCAAAGCCTGCCGATACCTTGCTTGTATTCGCCCGTTTTCTCCGACCATTCATGGGTCAGATCGTAACGACCTACACCTGAGTGGGTGTCGTGATAAACGAATGGCTTTTCCTTGTTTTTTAGAGAATTAAGGATAAGACTTTGTACTATGTGCTTCACGACATCGGCATGGTTGCCCGCGTGAAAACTGTGACGATAGCTCAGCAAAATAAAGACTCGGTTAGACAATAATGGACGAAGTATAACCTCTTCTTTCCCGAAGCGGCAGAGATCTTACAACTTCGTCATGTCGTAAGGATTGAAATTCGAGTCCAATGACTACATTTATTTAATAATTACGCTCACTTGCTACCAAATGAGTGAGGGAACCCAATAACTAAAAAGGGACGCTGCATGTCAAACCCATTACTGACGTTTACCGACTTACCTCCTTTTTCACAAATTAAACCAGAACATGTGAAACCAGCAGTCGAGCAAGCGATTGATGCCTGCCGCGCGAAGATTGATGCGGTGCTTGACGGTAATACCAACCCGACTTGGGACAATGTTGTTGCGCCAATCGAAGAGATTGATGACAAGCTAAGCCGCCTTTGGTCACCAGTGAGCCATATGAATTCTGTCGTGAACAGCGACGAGCTGCGCGAAGCGTATGAGAGTTGTCTACCCATTCTGTCTGAATACGGCACTTGGGTTGGCCAGCACAAAGGTTTGTATGAAGCATACAAAGCGATCAAAGCCAGCGATGAGTTTGCTGCGCTTAGCCAAGCTCAGCAAAAAACCATCAAAGATTCTCTACGTGACTTTGAGCTCTCAGGCATTGGTTTGCCAGCAGACGAGCAGCATCGCTATGGCGAAATCAGCAAACGCATGTCAGAGCTCGGCTCACAGTTTTCGAACAACGTGCTCGATGCCACTATGGGCTGGACCAAGCACATCACCGATGAGAAAGAACTCGCGGGTATGCCGGAATCAGCATTGGCCGCAGCGAAAGCCGCCGCTGACGCCAAAGAGCTTGAGGGCTATCTATTAACGCTGGATATTCCTTCTTACCTTCCGGTTCTGACATACTGTGATAACCAAGCGCTGCGCAAAGAGCTGTACGAAGCGTACGTGACTCGCGCCTCGGATCGCGGTCCGACTGCCGGTCAGTGGGACAACACAGAGATCATTTCAGAGCAGCTAAAACTGCGTCATGAAATTGCTCGCTTACTAGGTTTCGGCACCTTCAGTGAGAAATCACTGGCGACCAAAATGGCTGAGAGCCCAGCGCAAGTGCTTGGTTTCTTGAACGACCTAGCGACGAAAGCCAAGCCTCAAGGTGAGCGTGAAGTTGAAGAGCTACGCCAGTTTGCTGAAAAAGAGTTTGGTGTGACTGAGCTAAATCTTTGGGATATCGCTTACTACAGCGAGAAGCAAAAGCAGCACCTATTCCAGTTCTCAGACGAAGAGCTGCGCCCATATTTCCCTGAATCAAAAGTGGTTAGCGGCCTGTTCGAGGTGCTTAATCGCGTCTTCGGTATGACGATTACTGAACGTGAAGGTGTCGATACTTGGCATGAGTCGGTACGTTTCTTCGATATCTTCGATAGTGAAGGCACACTGCGCGGCAGCTTCTACCTAGACCTCTATGCTCGCGAGCACAAACGTGGCGGAGCATGGATGGACGAATGCCGAGTGCGCCGCACCAATGCTGACGGCGAGCTGCAAACTCCAGTGGCTTACCTAACGTGTAACTTCAACAAGCCAGTGGGCGATAAGCCTGCTATGTTCACTCACGATGAAGTGGTGACGCTATTCCATGAAACAGGCCACGGTATTCACCACATGCTGACCAAGATCGATACTGGTGCTGTGTCTGGCATTAATGGTGTGCCTTGGGATGCGGTCGAGCTACCAAGTCAGTTCCTTGAGAACTGGTGTTGGGAAGAAGAGGCGCTAGCGTTTATTTCTGGCCATTATGACACTGGTGAGCCACTACCAAAAGCGATGCTCGACAAGATGTTGGCAGCCAAGAACTTCCAATCGGCGATGTTTATCCTGCGCCAGCTTGAGTTCGGTCTGTTCGACTTCACTTTGCACACTGAATACGATCCAGACATTGGCGCACGTGTACTAGAGACGCTTGCTGATGTGAAATCCAAAGTCGCCGTATTGCCAAGCTTAGAGTGGAACCGCTTCTCGCATAGCTTCAGCCACATCTTTGCTGGTGGCTACAGCGCTGGTTACTACAGCTACCTATGGGCAGAGGTGTTGTCTTCAGACGCTTACTCTCGCTTTGAAGAAGAGGGCATCTTTAATAAAGAGACCGGTCAAAGCTTCCTAAACAACATCCTCGAGATGGGTGGCAGTGAAGAGCCGATGGAGCTGTTTAAGCGCTTCCGAGGCCGTGAGCCGCAGATTGATGCGTTGCTGCGTCATTCTGGGATTAGTGCTTAGTTAGCAAGCTTGAAATAGATGAGAGCCCCTGACTTTTGGTTGGGGGCTTTTTCGATCCAAATGATATATTCCCCAGTGAATAACTATTGAATAAAACCTTCCAAAAGCCATTTCGTTGTCAAAATGCACTCCCCAACCAACCTCTCGATAATGTCACTCACTTTCATTCTTCGAAAAAACAGAAGTATCATTTCAGCCAAAATTAGGTGTTATTAACCATTGCTTACAAACCATTATTCCCTTTGAGGTTCGAATAAAAATCAAGTTTGTTTTAAATCAAAGAAGCGTCCTAGAGTGCATGCAAGCACTCCGAAAGTTAATTACAAGGATATTGGGTTTCGGGTAACGTAATTTGGCTTTCCGCTTACGCATTAATTGTTAATAAAAATGCAAATTAAGAGCGGGGCATTTTCATCATTTTATTCAGCGATTGTTTTTTATCGGTTTGTCATTCTACCGATGTCGACTGAATTTACTTGGAGAGTTACCCCATGACTAAAAAGTGGTTCACTGAAACCGTTGAGAATACCCAGCAGATGCAGGGTGTGTCGGCGGAGCAAGGCCTGACTTCAAAGGAAGTAGCCGAGCGTCAATCACAATACGGAAAAAACGAGCTGCAAGAGAAGGCAGGCAAATCTGCGCTTGAGCTGTTTATCCACCAATTCAAAAATCCACTGATCTTCATTCTTGCAGTCGGTGCTATTGTTTCCTATTTCACCGGGCACCTAGTGGATGCGATCGCGATTACGGCGATCATCTTTATCAACGCGTTGATTGCTTTCTGGCAAGAGTTTAAAGCTCAGAAAGGCATGGAAGCGCTACGTCAAATGGCAGCACCGTCGGCGCAGGTTAAGCGTGATGGGGAGTGGATTGACATCCCAGCGAGCGATATCGTTCCGGGTGATATCCTAAAAATCAGCACAGGTGACATCCTGGCGGCTGATGTACGTATTCTTGAGGCTAACCGTCTATCTATCGACGAAGCCGCGCTAACGGGTGAGTCTGAGCCAGTAGATAAGACATCTAAGGTTATCGAAGACGAAACCGTGGGTCTTGGCGACCAGCTAAACATGGGCTTTATGACCACGATGGTGACGTCGGGTACGGGTCTAGGTGTTGTGGTTGCGACCGGTATGCAGACCGAAGTGGGTCATATCGCTGACCTAATGGCGAACACCGAAGAAACCAAGACTCCAATGCAAGAGCGCATGGACACCATCGCGAAGACGCTAATGTTAGTCGCACTGGGCGTGGTAGCGGTTGTGTGTGCTATCGGTCTTTACTACGGCATGCCTTGGCTAGAGATCCTAAATACGGGTATCTCACTGTCTGTTGCTGCGATCCCTGAAGGTCTTCCTACGGTTATCACGATCGTTCTAACCATGGGTTCTACTCGCATGGTGAAGAACAATGCGCTTGCTAAGCAGTTGGCTGCGATTGAGACGCTAGGTTCGACCACGGTTATCTGTTCAGACAAGACAGGTACGCTAACTCAAAACCAAATGCAGGTAATGAAGGCGTACGATGCAAGTGGTCGTTACTGGGAAGTAAGCGGTAAAGGCTTCAGCCCTGAAGGTCAATTCAAGCCGCTATCGCACAGCACAGATGCGAAACAAAGCCCAGAGATGATGAAAGGTCTAGTTGTCGCGACGCTATGTAACGATTCTGAGTACATCATGGACGGCGACAAGTCGACCGTGCGTGGTAACCCAACTGAGGGTGCTCTGATTGTGGCAGCAGCGAAGGCAGGTCTGAACCAGTCTGAGATGCTAACGTCAGGTGGCTACTCTATCGTTGAGAAATTCCCATTCGATTCTTCTCGTAAGATGGCATCGGTTATCGTGAAAGGTCCTGAAGGCAACCACTTCCTTGCTATCAAGGGTGCGCCAGATGTGATTCTTCGCAACGCAGCAGGATTCATGGTTGACGGTACCTCTGTTGAGCACACGCCAACTGCATCGGACGGCAACCTAGCACTCGCGACGAGCCCAAGTGCGGAGATCGTTGCAAACTACGAAGCGGCAATTGAGAACTTTGCTCAAGACGCACTGCGTACCCTAGCGGTTGGCTTCAAAGAGCTAACAGAAGCAGACCTAGAGCGTGACTTCGAAGAGCTAGAGAAGGACATTACGGTACTGGGTCTTTACGGCATCATGGATCCACCGCGTCCAGAAGTACGCGATGCGATTGAAAGCTGCTACCAAGCAGGTGTGAGAACGGTAATGATCACCGGTGACCACGCGCTAACAGCGGCAGCGATTGCTCGTGATATCGGTATCATCCGTAGTGAGAAAGACCTAGTAGTAACGGGTGCTGAGCTTGATGAGATGGACGATGACAAGCTTCGTCAGATCTGTCCGGAAGTTGCAGTATTTGCCCGTGTAACGCCAGAGCACAAGCTGCGTATCGTTCAGGCTCAGCAGTTCAACAACGAAGTAGCAGCGATGACAGGTGACGGTGTGAACGATGCACCAGCACTGCGCCGCGCTGATATCGGTGTTGCTATGGGTATCACTGGTACGTCTGTAGCGAAAGACTCAGGTGACCTTATCCTATTGGATGACAACTTCAGCACTATCGTGAAAGCGGTTCGCCAAGGTCGTCAGATCTTCGATAACCTTCGTAAGTTTATCCGTCAGGCTCTGACTGCGAACGTGGGTGAAGTATCGGTTATCCTGTTTGCGTTCCTAATGATGGGTCCAGAGGCTATCTTGCCGCTAACTCCACTGATGATTCTATGGATCAACTTGGTATCGGATGGCCTACCAGCGCTAGCGCTGGGTGTTGAGCCAGAAGAGAAAGATCTGATGGAGCGTAAGCCTCGCAAACGTAACGAGAGCTTCTTCAGCGACCACTTAGGTACTCGTATCCTAACTCGTGGTCTAGCACTGGGTGGCATGAGCTACATGGCGTTCAACTGGGCACTAACGAATGGCTTCTCTGCGAACTACGCACAGACAATGGCATTTGCGATGCTAGTCTTTGCTCAGCTATGGCACCTATTTGACTCTCGTACATTTACGTCGCTATACCGCAGAAACCCATTCACCAACCCGTACCTACTAGGTGCAGTAGCGGTGTCAGCGATTCTATCGCTAGGGGTTATCTACACAGGTCTAGGTCAGCTAATCTTCAACACGGAAGCACTAGCAGCAGGTCACCTATTCGGTGTCATCATGGCGGCATCACTACCGACGCTTGTTATGTCTGCAGTGAAAGAAGCAACTAAGACTAAGTGGGTTTAATCTCTCACTTGAAATAGTAAAAAAGGCGCTCTGATGAGCGCCTTTTTTGTTGAGGTGAACGGTTAAGGATTCACATTCCGACTAATCGGATTCTGCAACGAAATCAACGTCTCCGTCGACTGCACCTCTTCAATCGCCTGCAGCTTATCGATCAGCACGTGCTGTAGCTCTTCAATCGAGCGACACATCAATTTCACGAAGATGTTATACGCACCAGTGGTGTAATAGGCTTCGACCACTTCATCCAAGGCATTGAGCTTTTCAAGTGCCGAGTGATAGTCACGCGCTGCGTAGAGGTTGATACCGATAAAACAGCACACGTCATAACCAAGCTTTTTGGTGTTCACCACCACCTCAGTACCCTCGATGATCCCAGCCGCTTTCATCTTCTCGATACGCACGTGAATCGTCGCCGGGCTCACATCAAACTGCTTTGCCATTTCGGCATACGGGCGACGAGCGTCTTCCATCAAAGTTTTTAGGATCGCTTTATCCAGATCGTCGAGATTGTTGGTGCCGTGCATATCGAATCCTTTGTTTGAGTGAGTGGGCGACATCGCGGAACACGTGCCGTTTTATTTGGTGCACAAGCTTATCACTATTTTTGCGTAGCCGTCTTTGTGTCGATCACGCTTATTGGTCGCGCTATCGACTTGAGGTACACTGGCGCCCATTGCCTTTTATCGGAGCTTCACTTTGCACATTCAACTCATTTGCGAACATCAACCACGTCAACCTGAGCTTCAGCAACTTGCTGAGCGTTGGGGATTGGTGGCGTCTGACGATTCCGAGTTTGCATTGGTGCTGACCGAACAAAGACTGGAGCTTCGTAAGCTGGATGAGCCGAAACTGGGCGCAATTTACGTCGACCTTGCGGGTGGTGCGGTGGCGCACAGACGCAAGTTCGGTGGTGGCAAAGGTCAAGCTATCGCCAAAGCTGCGGGCTTAAACAAGGGAGCGACACCAACGGTACTTGATGGTACGGCGGGTCTAGGTCGAGATGCTTTTGTGTTGGCTTCACTGGGCTGTAAAGTGCAGATGGTGGAGCGCCACCCAGTGGTCGCCGCATTGCTTGATGATGGCCTTGAGCGCGCCAAACAAGATCCGGAAATTGGCGAGTGGGTGAGTGAGCGTATGTCACTGCTGCATGCGTCTAGCCTAGTTGCTTTAGGTGAACTTGCTGATGACAACGCCTTTATCAAGCCTGATGTCGTCTACCTAGACCCAATGTATCCGCATCCAGAGAACAAAAAGAAATCGGCGCTGGTGAAAAAAGAGATGCGTGTTTTCCAATCTTTGGTTGGCGCAGATACCGATGCAGACGGACTGTTGGAGCCAGCTCTTAAGCTTGCGGCAAAACGCGTTGTGGTCAAACGCCCAGACTACGCTGAATGGCTGGATGAGAAAAAGCCGACAATGGCGATTGAGACCAAAAAAAATCGCTTCGACGTTTATGTTAACGCATCAATGAGTTAATCCCTTCCTATATGTTTTTTGAGTAAATTGCTCTGGTGTAACTGGAGCAAGTTACTTGCAACTGTTGTCAATTGACGTTATATCTAACTAAGAATCATTCCTGTTTTCGTTGTGGTTAGTTGGAGATTGAGTAGTATGACTAAACGACTGTGCAAGTTAAATCGTCGCGACATCAGTGACAACCTTGGTGCTATCCATCGTTTGGTCGCAGAACCTAAGTTCTTGTGCCGCTCTTGCTCACGTTCATCTGCCGATAAATCCACACTTTGCAAACCGGCTGCTATCCCGCCAGCATCTTGCCAGAGCAAGCCACTGAGTGCGCAGCAGCAATGCGGCGTGTTGGCTGAAGCGTTGCCAATCACAACCACACCAAAACTCTCTAAGTCTGCCAATAAAGCCGAACCTAAATCAGCGATCGATGTTCAAATGGCTGAAGAGTTAAGCCTAGATACAATCGATAAGAAGTCGCTGAAGCGTGCGAAAAAAGCACTCAAAGCACAGAAAAAGGCACAGAAGAAACTGCGTAAGGTACTGAAGAAAAGTCAGAAGCTACTGCGCAAACAGAGCAAGCTGGAGCACAAGTACCAGTTAGCGGCAGCCACAGTTGAAAAGCAGGTAATGAAAGTGCAGCCAGAACAGCTGCACTAATAAGATCTTTATATTGAGCGAAGCCTAGCTGTTTGCCAGTTGGGCTTCTGCTTTTGGTTTGACCCAAAGCTCGTTCACCATCAGTGACAGCAAGATAATCCCACCACCAATCGACAGTTTCACCAAGTCCACATCGCGATTCCAAATCACAATGTTAACGATAAGCCCCGCTGGCACCAGAAGGTTATTCATCACCGCCAGTGCACCAGCGTTGACCATTGTCGCGCCTTTGTTCCAGATAAAGTAACCCAACCCAGAAGCGATCGTGCCCAGGTAGATAAGCACGCCCCACTGCACACCCGTCGTCGGCATCTTATCGAAGCTACCAAAAATCGAGAATGCGATGGTCGCAACGACAGTCGCGCCAATGTAGAAATAACCGAATACGCTATGCTGCGGCAATTCTACTTGCTCTTGCTCCATCACGTATTTGTAACCCACCTGACCGATGGCAAAACAGAGATTCGCGCCTTGCACGACCAAGAAGCCCATCAAGAAGTTTTCATTAATGCCAGCAAACTTAATGAACGCCGCGCCAGCGACCGCTATTGCCGCCGTCACCAAATACCATGGCGAAAAGCGACCTTTGAGCAAGTCATAGAACAAGGTGACGTAGATCGGTGTGAATACGGTAAACAGCAGTACTTCCGGTACCGAAAGCAGCAAGAATGATTGATAGTAGAAGCAGTACATCAGTCCTAGCTGGATACCACCAATCGCCATCAGTTTGGCTTTGAGCTTGTTGGGAACTTGCTTGAACTTAGTGAACGGTAAAAAGACAAGTGCCGCCAGGACAACGCGCATTAATACCGAAAACCAAGAGTCGACCTGACCCGCGAGATAAACCCCAATTAGGCTGAAAGAAAAAGCCCAAAGCAGGGTAACAGAATAGAGATAACCCATAGTTAACAATTATCATTTAATAACAAATGCAGTCAGTGTAACACTTTTCGTCACGATGAGAGATCCGATCAAAAAAGGCTTCCGAAGAAGCCTTTTGCTATTTTTAGTCTTTGATCGGCACGACCAACATGTCGACGGGTGAGGTGTTGATAAGCTGTCTGGTAGACGACAGGATTTTGCTCCAAAAGTCCTGATGGTGACCACACACCACCAAATCGACATTGTATTCACCGATGGTATCGCGCAGCTCATTACTTAAATCACCGCTGCCGACCAAAGAGTGTTTGATCGGGTAGTTGGCGTACTCGGCAAAATCTCGTAATTGCGTCATCGAGGCTTCCATTGCCTGATGTTGCGTCTCAGCCATATTCAGATCAATCAAGCCGGTATATAGCTCGGCATAATTGACATCGA
This sequence comes from Vibrio maritimus, assembly GCF_021441885.1. Taxonomy (NCBI): domain Bacteria; kingdom Pseudomonadati; phylum Pseudomonadota; class Gammaproteobacteria; order Vibrionales; family Vibrionaceae; genus Vibrio; species Vibrio maritimus. The sequence continues at coordinate 3,464,790 of NZ_CP090438.1, read as the reverse complement.
TATGGATAAAAGACACCTCTGCATCCAGTGGTTTCGCGAGTGAGACCGCTTTGTCTATGAGCATTTTGCTTTCTTCTGAGAGATCTAATGCGACCATAATATGTTTGTAACTCATAACGCACTCCTCCTGACGTTAGTCCTAGTAAAAACATAGCATTTAGCGCCCGAAAATTATGTTGATGTGATCTCAAATCAGCCGTCATGGCTATAAAACTGTGCCGTAACGTGACCCAGTGCGAAGGTTTGTTTCTCAATAATTTTCTCAACTACAAGACGATAAATTGTGAGCAAAGTCGCCAAAGTTTTCTAGACTCATAGTAAAGGTTGAGTACACCGTTGTTACCAAGTTTGGGTATGAGATCAGAAGACTCCTCAATTAGTTATGTTATAGTGGCGTTAATTCCAGTTACGAAATTAGGAGTCGTAAATGCTTTCTCCATCGATGGTTCAACACCTGAACGAGCAAATTAACCTCGAATTCTTTTCATCCAATCTATACTTACAAATGAGTGCTTGGTGTGAAGATAGAGGATTCGAAGGTGCGGCTGAATTTCTTCGTAAGCACGCGGACGAAGAAATGCAACACATGCATAGACTGTTCACTTACGTCAGTGAGACAGGTGCTTTACCAATTTTAGGTAGCATTGAAGCGCCACGACACGACTTCGAAAGTCTGGGCGATGTGTTCCGTGAAACCTATAAGCATGAGCAAATGATTACTGAGAGAATCAACAAACTGGCTCATGTCGCGTTCACAGCACAAGACTACTCAACCTTTAACTTCCTTCAGTGGTATGTTGCGGAGCAACATGAAGAAGAAAAATTGTTTAAAGGGATCTTAGATAAGCTAGAACTCGTAGGTGAGAATGGACAGGCGCTGTTCTTCATCGACAAGGACTTAGCGACATTAGCGAAAGAGGGTTCTTCTTCCATTATGGACGCCCCTGCTGGTTAACATCAGCGATTAAAAGCCGTTTGATCGTCTTTTTCTCTTGGGTGTCTTGGAAGATGTAGGGAGGAAAAGATGATCAGTGGAGACACTATTCTACTAGCATTGATGCTCATTACCTCAGTCAATATGGCGAGGTATCTGACAGCACTACGCGCACTTATATTCATCATGCGTGAGGCGCATCCGCTCTTGTATCAACAAGTCGACGGACGTGGCTTTTTCACCACACACGGCAACATGTCTAAACAAGTGCGGCTGTATCACTATCTCAAAAGCAAAGAATACCATCACCACCATGATCCGGTGTTTACGGGTAAATGCGATCGCGTTCGTGAGCTGTTTGTGCTCTGTGTCGCGCTTATCGGCGTCACCCTGTTTGCGGGTTTCTTGCTCTAGACGAGTGAAGCAGTCATAACCAACGTTGTGGCATAGAGTGTCACGACGCGCTTGGTGTTAGTCTCCGACTTCGGCGGTCTGTACGAGGTTGGAAGAGTTGGCTTTAGTCGATGAAGCCGCTAGAATAGCGCCAGATTGTTGAAGGGATGTGCAATACGCACATCCTTTTTTTATTCAAATTTTGTCGGAAAACCGTGATGAATCAGAAAGTTGATGTGGTAATTATTGGTGCAGGCGCAGCGGGTTTGATGTGCGCAGCAGAAGCGGGCAGACGAGGTCGTCGCGTGCTGGTGCTTGATCATGCCAAAAAACCGGGTCGAAAAATCCTGATTTCAGGCGGTGGTAAGTGTAACTTCACCAACTACGATGTGTCCGCGAACAACTACCTGTGTCAAAACCCTCACTTCGTAAAGTCGGCATTGTCTCAGTACACCAACTGGGATTTCATCTCGCTGGTGAGTAAGTACGGCATTGAGTTTGAAGAGCGCGACCATGGACAATTGTTCTGCCTAGAGTCTGCGAAAGATATCGTTAAAATGATGCTCTCTGAGTGTGAATCGCCAAACATCCAGTTCCGCTACCAAACCGATGTGCACAGTATTGAGAAAACCGAGCAAGGCTTCTCTTTGCACGCCGATACCGACACGATTGAATGTGATTCTTTAGTGGTAGCCACTGGTGGTCTTTCAATGCCAAAACTGGGTGCGACACCATTTGGCTATAAGATTGCTGAGCAGTTTGGTTTGGAAGTCGTGCCAACCACCGCGGGTCTGGTGCCATTTACGCTACATAAAGAAGACAAAGAAGACTTTGCCGAGCTTTCTGGTATTGCGGTTCCAGCGGAAATCACCGCTAATGACGGTACGTTATTTAAAGAGGCATTGCTGTTTACCCACCGTGGGCTATCTGGTCCATCGGTATTGCAGATTTCATCCTTCTGGAAGCCGGGACAAAACGTGTCGGTGAACCTAGTGCCAGAGGCGGATATTGAAGAGCTTCTGACGCGCTCACTAGAAAAACACCCAAATCAAAGTTTGAAAAACACCTTGGCGCGTGTACTGCCAAAGCGCTTGGTCGAAGTGCTGATTGAGCGCAAAGTCTTTGCAGATAAACCGCTTAAGCAATACAACCCGAAAGAGCTGGTGGCGATTCGCGAATCTCTAGAAAACTGGACCATTGTACCCAATGGCACCGAAGGTTATCGCACCGCAGAAGTGACGCTAGGTGGTGTGAACACCAACCATCTTTCTTCTAAAACCATGGAGTGTAAGTCTATCGAAGGCTTGTACTTTATCGGAGAGGTGATGGACGTGACGGGTTGGCTGGGTGGCTATAACTTCCAGTGGTGTTGGTCATCAGGATTTGTAGCGGGTCAGCACGTCTAATCGTTCCTACACAACAATCGAATCAAATTCAAAAAGCCGCATCCTAGGATGCGGCTTTTGTCGTTTTTAAGCCAACTGATGTTGCATGCGAGTTAGTTAAGTTGCCACTTCGCCACAATCGCTTCGGCACGTGCCAGTAGCTCTGTGCTCGATGTTGATTGCATGAACGCCGCGTTATCACGCACTTGCTCTACCGTGTGCGCACCGGCAATCACAGGTCCTACTTCTTCTTGCGCCACAAGCCAGTGGATAGCTAGGTGCGAAAGCGGAATGTTGGCTTCTTTGGCCAGCACTTTTAGCTCTTCCACACAGTTGAAGTAAGGTTCAAATGCGTCGCCGTTGAGCTTAGGGTTATTGCGACGGTCGTCGTTTTCATCCCAGTTACCAGAGCGCTTTAACGTACCTGTCAGCAGACCCTGCATCAGCGGTGAGTACGGCAGATACTTCATGTCGTGCTCTTTACAGAACGGCAGTGCTTCTTCACGCGCACGGTACTGCAATGGAATGTTGTGGTAGTGTTCTGGGTTTTGCTCTAGCAGGTTGTAGAGACCTTGGAACGTAGCCACTTCCACACCCGCCATCATTTCACGCGTCATATCGAGCGAGTAGTTCGATACACCGACGTGGCGAATCTTGCCTTGTCGTTTAAGCTCGGCCAGCGCGTCTGCGGTTTCTGAGATTGGCGTGTTTGGATCTGGCCAGTGCACTTGGTACAGGTCGATGTATTCAGTTTGTAGGCGCGTTAGGGAGTCATCAATCTCTTTGAAGATGCTCTCTTTTGTCAGATCTTTACGGGTCTTTTTACGCTCATCTTGAGACCATGGCAGACCGCATTTGGTCGCGATGATAATGTTTTCGCGAGACTCGGTTTTCAGCGCTTGGCCGAGTACCGTTTCCGCATGACCTTTACCGTAAACCGGTGCAACATCGAAAAAGTTGATGCCATTGTCGATTGCCGCTTTGATTGCGTTGATGGATTCATTGTCAGAGACGTTGTTCCAGGTCCCGCCGATTGCCCAGCAGCCAAAACCCACCGCTGAGGCATTAAGATCTTTGATTTGTTTGTTTTTCATCATTCGTTCTCTTGTTTTCTCATTCAAGGGTCGGGATTGGATTACTTAAGCTCCGGCCAGTACTCTTTGTTCGCTTCTATCATGTCATCAAGGATGAGCTTCGCCACTTTTGCTGATGGAATGGTCTTGTTAAGCGCAAAGGCTTGTAGCGCTTTGTTGTAAGAGCCTTCAATTGCAGCATCAACTAGGCACTTCTCAGACATTAGCTGTTGCTGCAGCATGCCTTGGTAGAAGTGTGGCACTTCACCCACTTGGATTGGGTAGACTTTATCGCGGCCGAGCAGCGCAGGCACCTCCACCATCGCGTCATCTGGTAAGCCTTTGATGATGCCGTTGTTAGGAATGATCACTAGCCACTTCTGGCGTAGGTCATAAGCCATAGACATCGCTACGTCTGCAATAAACTCACCGTGCACGCCAACGTGGAATTTACCTTCTACGTTGCCATCTGATGCTTTGATCTGCTCAATCGCTTCAAACATCTTCTTCTCACGACCTTCCATGACCTCGTTAGCACGAGTGTGCTCTGGGTTAGACTGAGCCACGATATCGTCAGCCATTAGGTAGTATTGAAGGTAAGTGTTTGGCACGTACTCTGGGAACATCTGCATCAGAGGCTGAGTGTTCTTGAAGGTCTTGATCCAAGAAGGTTCAGAGTGACACGCGTTCTCCACTTCTTCTTCAGTCAACATGCCGAATTTTTGGATGTGGTTACGAAGGAATGGGATCTTTTCTTCGCCATCAACCTTGATAGACGTAAACCAGCCGTAGTGGTTTAGACCGAAGTACTCAACGTCGAGATCATAACGGTTCACACCAAGGATGTTCGATAGGTTACGCTCAATCGCCACTGGCATATCACAGATGTTAAGCACGCGAGCATTAGGACGTAGGCGATGAACCGCATCAGCCACAATCGCCGCTGGGTTCGAGTAGTTCAGCATCCAGCAAGAGTCTTTAGCGAAGCGCTCCATATGATCGATAAGCTCAATCATTGGGAAGATAGTACGCATGCCGTAAGCGAGACCACCTGCACCACAAGTCTCTTGGCCTACACAGCCGTGACGAAGTGGGATCTTCTCGTCGGTTTCACGCATCTTGTACTGACCTACGCGGATTTGAGCAAATACGAAGTCAGCGTGAGAGAAAGCCACTTCCGGTTCCGTCGTCACGGTCAGTTTCACGTGTGGAGCATGAGTTTTGACCACGTAGTCCACCAATACTGCAACGTTGTCTTGGCGCTGTGCATCGATGTCGTACATGCGGATTTCCGCGATAGGGAAGTCATCCCCTTTCATTAGAAGAGCTTTAACGATACCGGCAGTGTATGTTGAGCCGCCGCCTGCGATTGCGATGATTTGTGGTTGTTTGGTCATAACCAACTCCAATGTGTTTTTGAATGCTGTTCGGATATTTAAAGGTCATATAATTTATAACCTATCTTGAATAGGTCTTATCCTATGGATTTGTTGTGATGTGACAAATTAAATACCTTTAATGTGTGATCGTATTCAAACAATAGTTGGGATTGGTTATGGAAATACGGGTTTTTTATGCCCTCTTTTACGAGATAAGTAGATAGCCAGCTTGTGAGCGTTAGGGTGAAACCAGGCCTCGGTATAATCAAAATAGCGACCGTCTTCGAGGTTGGATATTGAGCGCAGGTTCATGATTGGGTGGCTTTTCTCCATTCCAAGCAAGGCCATGATCTCCTCATCGGAGTCGACGGCGGTGAACTCTTGGCGACTGCCTTGTATCAGCATTCCTTTCTCATGTTCGACATAATCGAATTTCGACTTCTGTAACGTAGAGATATTGAGGTCGGGAAACAATGCGACAGGCATATAGCTGTCTTCGACAATCCTTGGCTGGTCATCAATAAACTTCACTCGACGTATATAATACAAGGGCTCATTAGGTTTGAGACCTAGGAGTTTATGGACGGGGGCGTTGTCACTGCTCATCAAAAACTGCGTCACCTGATACTTCACAGTCTTATTGTTGTGGGTCAGAATTTCAGAGGTACCGGCCAAACTATTAAGCTGATGCGAATATTGCTTTTCCAGTACATAGGTACCAGAACCACGGCGCTTTTCGACCAGCTTGAGTTTAACCAGTTCATCCACTGCCTTGCGAATGGTGATGCGGCTGACTTGGTACTCTTCAATTAACTGCTTTTCTGTCGGTAATGCTGAGCCAACGCAGTACACATCCGCGTTGATCTTCTCTTTTAAGCTTTCTAGTACTTTTACGTATAGCACGATGTCATTTCCAAAAAATTATTGGTTATATCAATATCACAATAACATAATAAATTGGTTCTGTATTAGGTCGTTCGTCACATTCTAGGTACAACAAAGTTGTTATGACTTATTTTCTGAATAAAGTGATTTGCAGAAATAAAATAATTAATAGCGTATTTAGGAACATCAATAATGAACAAAGAAGCTATAACCACTTATATGAGTGACTTATCGCGCGCCATGCTGGCACCGATATATGTCCTTCCACTAGTGGGTTTTGTGATTGCTATCGGAGCGGCAACAACCAACCCTGGCATTGTCGAAGTACTGCCTTTCTTAGATGCCCCTTTCTTTAAAGGGATGGGGGAAGTGTTGGTTTGGTCGACGCTGAGCGTTCTTATTAACCTGCATATCATCTTTGCTGTCGGTATTTCGATGGGGCTTGCGAAAAAAGACAAGCACCTTGCTGGCTTTAACGCGCTGATCATCTACTTCATTTACCTGTACACCATGCATACCTATATGAAGTTCAATGGTCTGCTACTAGATGGTGACTTGGGGGGCACCGGTCAGGCGAGCATTCTTGGTTTGCAAGTGGTCGATACGGGTATCTTCGTTGGTATGCTGATCGGTATTGTTAACGCTTACTTCCACAACAAATACAGCCAAAAGGTGCTTAAGGGCGCACTATCACTATACGGTGAATCTCGTCTGGTACTTATTATCATGATCCCGGTTGCGATTGGCCTTGGTATTCTGTTCACCCACATCTGGCCACCGGTTCAGCATGCTATCTTCGGCTTTGGCGAGAGCATTCGCAGCGCAGGTTCTATGGGCGTTGGCATGTACGGTTTCCTAGAGCGTATCCTTATTCCAACTGGTCTTCACCACCTGCTTTGGGTGCCAATGCACTTCTCTGATCTCGGTGGCTGTGCCATGGTGGCTGGTCAAAACTACTGCGGTATCGAGAACATCTTCCTTGCTGAAATTGGTGACCCTGAGACGACGCGTCTTTCTAGCTCAATCGTGTTTGATTCACGCAGCCTAGTCAAAATCTTTGGTTTAACGGGTGCGGGTCTCGCCATGTACCACTGTGCTGACCAAGATAAGCGTGAAAAAGTGAAAGCGATTGTGTTCCCTGCAGTGCTGTCTTCTATTTTGGTGGGTGTGACTGAGCCGATTGAATTCTCATTCCTTTTCGTCGCGCCAATTCTATTTGTTGTGCACGCTATCCTTACCGGTCTATTCATGGCTGTATTGTCTCTGCTGGATGTCGTGGCGGTAGGTAAAGGGGGTCTTATCGACTTCATCGTTTACAACATCCCACTAGGTACGGATAAAACCGATTGGCCGATGTACGTGGCGATTGGTCTGGTTCAGCTAGCCGTGTACTACTTTGTGTTCCGCGCGCTGATCACACACCTTAACCTGAAAACCATTGGTCGCGGTGAAGCGGAAATGAAGCTACAAACCAAAGACGACTACAAGAATCGCAACAAGACGGCGGCGATTGATAGCGCAGTCGGTGAGTTCAACTCGGTTGCTATCATTGAAGGCCTAGGTGGTAAAGATAACATCGTTGATGTGCAAAACTGCTACACCCGATTACGCGTCGAAATTCGTGACCCATCATTAGTGGACGAGGCGAAAATCCAAGAATCGAACCCTATGGGCTTGGTGAACAAGGGACAGAACATCCAAATCATCTTCGGAAGCCACGTAGCGTCGGTGCGCCAAGAAGTGAATGAGTTTTTAGAAGCCATGGCGTAGTAAGGCTATATTTTCCTCTCTCTACTAAAAGGCCTAGGTGATCATACCTAGGCCTTTTGATTGCAAGCGAGTGATGTCGCTACATCAACCACTTCCACCAAACAAATACGGCTAAGAATCCAAATAGATAAATCAGACCTACAATCGACAGTGCTTTTAGGCGGCTGCCCATTTGCAACACTGGTGGCAGCGTGGCTTTTGATACCAGAATATAGTTAAGCAGTGCAAACACCGGCGTGGTGACAAATGCCATGATCATCGCAAAGTCGAGCATTGGCATCAGTGCTTTAGCGAAGAAAGCGATAATCGAGATAGCCGCAATAGACACCACAATGACCCATGCTTGGTAGGATTTCGGGTTCTCTTCGGTTTTGTTCTGAAGCAGGCGTTGTGACTCAGCAATTGCGCGCGAGTAGCCATCAATTACAGTAATCGTGCTACCAAAGATACAGAAAAAGGCGATGACAGCAATGAGGTAGCGCGACCATTCACCAATCGTTGACGCATACATGCCCACCAATTGATGTGAGAACCCTACACCCGATGCGGACAGCTCTGTCCCTGAACCGTGGATCACCAGTGCACCTAGTGCAACGAACACTAAAGCTAATAAAGCCGTACCGATATAGCCGACGTTAAAGTCGAACAGCGCTGATTCAGCGGTCACCTTCTGCTTTTTACACTGACTCTTGAGCCACATGGATGTGATGCTGGAGATCTCGATAGGCGCTGGCATCCAGCCCATGGTGACGACGATGAAGCCGATAGCGGCGATGGTCCAAGGTGATGGCGCTTGGTAATCTGCCGGTGCAACACTGCCATTTGATGCCGCAATAATGACGGCTGTGACGGTGGCAACGGTCAACGTCGCCATAATGGCTTTTGAGAGCCCGTCGAGCGCTTTATAGTGACCCGCAAACAAAATGCCGACGCATGTTGCGAGTACGATGCCGCATAACGCAAGTGATGAGAGTTCGAACGGTAGGAAGTAACCAAGCAAGCTGGCACTAAACAACAGTAGAGCGGCGGTGTTCACGACAGCGGAAACGACGGTAAGTAGCGTAAACACCCATAGGTAGCCGCGACCCAATCCTTCATAACCTTGAATCAGGCTATTACCCGTACCAACGGTATATTGCACTCCTGCTCTAAAGAATGGGTATTTAAACAGGTTAACGAGCAGGATCAGCGCAGCGAGTTGCCAGCCATAGATGGCACCCGCCTTTGTTGAGGCGACAAGATGAGAGCCACCGACTGCTGCGGCAGCCATCATAATGCCAGGGCCAAGAGAGCGTACTAAATGGGAAAGGCCAGGGCGTGGTGCTGGCTCAGAAGGGATAGAGGTATCCATGACACGAGTCCTTTTATGATTATTATCCGTAATAAAATCGCTGTAAAAAATAGTTTACGAAACGATAAAAAATTATTTTCGACCCCTCCATTTCTACAGAAATTTCAGCAGGATGCAATGCAAGAAGCGACGAAATTAATCAATGATTGGTCGGTATGTCTGAACGGCCGATAAAAGGTAGTGTTTTATGCTGACAATGTGGGTGTAATTAAAGCATCATCATTGAAGGCAAAGGAAAAAGAGTAGGAAAAAATACCGGAAAGTGTCGCGAGAGTGAGCTCTCGCGACGCTAAGTGTTGGGTTTTGCGATGTTGTCAGCTATTCCTGTGGCTGAGGCTTTCTTTTTATCTGTTGAACGATGAGACCAATGACAATAAGCACTAAACCTATCAATGTAGAGGGATGGATCTCTTCACCGATGATAGTGGCCAGTAGCATGAGTGAGATGAACGGCGAAGCAAAAATAAGATTGCTGATACGCGCAGTGTTTTGAGTTAGCTTTAGTGCGCTAAGCCAGAGGACAAAAGTAATCCCCATCTCAAACAGCCCGACGTAACTAACCGCCAGCCAGCCTTTCAGCGTGATATTAGACCATGTGGCGCCCTCGTAGATGGCAACACCAAACGCAAAGGGCAGAGCAACCAAAAAGCCAAGTAGTACACCGACAACTGGATCGGCCGTGTTTTTGGTGTTTAGGATCCAATAACCTGCCCACAATAGTGTGGAGAGCAGGGCGAGTGCCACACCAGCAGGGCTATCAAACTGAAGTCCCAATACATCACCCTTAGTGGCGATCACCACCACACCGAGATACCCCAAGGCACACGCAAACCAATCTTGCGGACGGATTTTCTGCTTTAGGAACACGGCAGCCATTAAGGTCAGTGTAATGGCCCAGCTGTAGTTGATGGGCTGCGCTTGAGAGGCTGGTAGTAGATCGTAGGCCTTGAACAGGATCAGATAGTAGGCGAACGGATTGATCAGCCCAAGCAACAAGTAGTACCAAGGGTTTGATATAAAAGTTGTCTTTAGCTGAGAAAGTGTCCCTTTCATCGCACACACGACAACCAGAGCGATCGTTGAGGCGACAGAAGCAGCCGCGACCATTTGAGTGGGCGTGAATTCAGCCAGTGTAAGCTTAAATGCGGTTGCGACGGTGGACCACAATAAGACGGCGGATAACCCAAATAGCAGGGCTTTGCGTTCGTTATGCATTGAGATGTTAGCGTTGGGATGGAGTGAACAATGCCAGCATCTTACCAGTGAATGGCATTCTGAAAACCCACAAATGTCAGATTATGATTGCTGGTCACACAAGACTAGAGAGAGATAAGTGGCGGTAGAGGCGTCAGGTCAATCAACGGCGCTTGTTGCCATGATGTCTCACTGGCGAACAGCCATAGGGTATCGACGCGATCGCGCTTGAGAGACGAGATATCAACCAGCGTCATGAGAGCATAAAACCGGCGCACATAATGGACGGTTTCATTGGGTAAGGTCAGCTTGGTAAATTCTCGACTGCCTGCTCTGTTGATGGCGCGTTGAACTCGTCCTTCACCCGCATTGTAAGCCGCTAACGTGAGGTTGATGTCACCATCAAACTTGCGATACAGAAACGACAAATATTGCATGGCAGCACGAGTACTCGGCTCAATCTCAAAGCGCTGGTCGAGGTTTTGGTCTACGGTTAACCCAAAGCGCTTGGCGGTGGCTGGCATCAGTTGCCAAAGCCCGGCGGCTTTGGCAGGTGAGACGGCTTTGGGGTTATAGGAGGACTCGAGCATGGGGACCAGGACTAAGCTGTCTGGTAGCGATTTTTGTTTAAGCTGCTTGAATATCTCATCCACCAGTGGGCTGAACTCTTCAAACTTCTTAATGATATGATTTTGATACGGCTTGAGCGTGGCAATATGCGGTGCCACATCAGATTGAGCAGGTTTGGCATCACTTTGGGTGTGCCAGATACACAGCAAGCCTATCACTAACCAAAGCAGCCAGTGACTAACGCTCAAGCTGACTCTACAGCGAGCGTGCATGTTCCTCATAACTGTGTTGCTCTCGCCCGGTCAGCTCACCAAGCAGTTCATGAAAAGCCGCTGAGCTTTGTCCATTCTCTTGATTGTATTTTTGGCACTCTTTAATCAGTGACTCAAGGATCTGCCACTGCTTGCGGACATTATCAGACAGCTTGATAGGTAGCGCTCTGACTAAACGCTCAACCCCTTGTTCCGAGCAGGGCAAATTTAGCTGACTAAGAAGCCGACTACGCTGGCTGGCATTGTGGCCAAGCTGTTTAAGTACTGGCAGCTGTTTGCTGATGTTGTGACTTAGTGACTCACCATCGAATTTTAGATACAGGGCTTTTTGGTGCTGCAGCAATGAGAGCAGCTTGCGATACAGTTTGATGTCTTCAGAAATGCTAACGACAAAGTTCTGCACGAGCTCGGTTTTCGAGGTGGCCATCTTGGTTACTCCACTAAATGGGTGGTTCGCTTAGGACTCGTGACCGGTATGGAAACGCATCACAGCTTGCGAAAGGGCTTTGACATCCAGTCCAAGTTCACCGTTTGCGAGTGCATTTCGTACCGCTTCCACTTTCGCCATATCGACGTTTGGCATTGCAGCAAGCTCAGCTTGCGCCTTGTCTAGTGCTGCTGTATTTGCATTGAATGCGGCTTGTGAAACGGTCTTACGTGCCGGTGCTTCAGGCGTTTGAGTCTTAGACTGATTGAAGTTGGTTTGTGGGACATGTCCGCCGGCCACTTTGTCGATTTTCATTGTGTTGCTGTCCTATCAATATGTCGATAACAGTATAGGGCGACAAAGCGAGCATCAGTATTAAATCTGCCCAGCTAAATTTGTTGCTCTTTTTTTTCTATCTCAATGCCCTATGACATTTCGAGCGCGTTGATTGAAAAATGTTACCTTGAGTCAGAAATTTAAAATTGAGTGTGAACCTGGTTCAAGCCAGACACGACCGCTCGAATGACTTTTTTAGATTGGCTGTTTTGCACCTTTATTTGCTCTCCTGAAGCGCCGGTTTCCAGCGCAATTCCTTTAGTTGTCGCATTGAACCCATCCTTTTCAGCGATGATGACCACTTCATTTCCCTTCTCGACTAAAGGTGGGCTACTGACAAATTTGCTATCGATGATTTGACCCGTGCGCATGCGTCGCGTGACTTGCTTACCCTGCAATGTGGAGAGGTCGGTAACAAACGAGGTCGCCCGTGATAGGGTTCGAGTTTCTAGACGTATCGAGCGAGAGTCGATGCTGTCATGCCGATTGAGCGTGGTGCTGGCAACGGCGACAGGTAGCGACAACGTGGCTCGGATGCTGACATTGATGCGCCAGTCATTGCTGCCATCCTCACAGCTGACGCTGCGTTTAAGGTTGCCAACAGGCAGTGTTTGGTGATCGCGACTGCTCGTAATGAGAGGGGAAAGGCAGCGATTGAGATGTTTTGCTGACTCTGGAACCAATATCACTAGCCTTGCCTCGTAGTGGTCCCAGTGATGCGTCGCTGCAAGCTGTTCTAGTTCGGAATTCAGTGCTTGTCGCACAACTTGCTCAATACTCATTTGAGTCATTTTGAGCTCGTTCGCTAAGGCATGATTACTGAGCAAAAGGCTCAAAAACGAGCCCAAAATCCACTTCCCCATCCTGTCTCTCGCTTCCGTAAATCGGAAGTTCCGCTTCCTTTGTTTTGTGTAATTCATTGTTTTTATTGGCTTTAAAAGTTGGCATGTATCTTGTTCTTTCTTTGTGACTATCGCCCATTTAAGGACAGAGACATGGCAATCAGTTTTGACAGTGCATTGGGTGTACATCCAGAAGCACTGAATTTTCGAGTCCAAAGAACCAAGGTGCTTGCAAGTAACTTAGCAAATGTCGATACGCCTGGGTACCTAGCTAAGGACCTGAGTTTTACCACAGTGATGAAGCAAGCTAGCGCCAATGGTGTGCATACCGCTACGCCTAAATTGGATATCGCGACCCAGTATTCGGTGCCGTACCAGAACAGCAAGGATGGCAATACGGTCGAGCTGGGTGTTGAACAAGCCAAATTCACTCAAAACAACATGGATTTTCAAACCAGCCTGACATTCATGAACATGAAGTTTAATGGGCTGGCGAAAGCGATCGAGGGACGTTAATCATGTCATTTACTGATATCTATTCCATTGCTGGCTCTGCGATGACCGCGCAGACCGTTCGACTTAATACGGTAGCCAGTAACCTGGCCAATGCTGATGCGGTATCGGCCAATCCAGATGATGCCTATAAACCCCTTAAACCAGTGTTTGCTACTGTGTATAGCCAAACACAACTGGCGAGCCAGCAGGGTGTGTATCCCAATGCCGAGGTTCGCATTGTCGATGTGGTTCAAGGCAGTGCTCAGGCTGAACAGCGCTTTGAACCGAATAACCCGTTGGCAAACGAAGAGGGGTATGTCTACTACCCGGGTGTCGATGTGGTCTCTGAAATGGCGGACATGATGTCGGCCACTCGCAGCTTCGAAACCAATGTGGAAGTGTTGTCGAATGTGAAAAGCATGCAGCAGGGCCTGCTTCGTCTAGGGCAGGGTAGCTAATGAGTATTGCACAGTTCAACGCATTGGATACGGACACTCCGGTTAGCCAGCAAGCGAATGCAGGCGTGTCGGCAAATCCTCAAGATTCTAATAGTGCCAGCTCACTTCAAAATGAATTCATCACCTTGATGGTGGCGCAGATTCAAAACCAAGACCCACTAAACCCGCTCGATGGTACTGAGTATGTCAGTCAGCTCGCACAGTTCTCTCAGGTTCAAAGTACCGAGAACATGTCGATGCTGATGCAAAACAGCATGGTACTACTCGACAACATGCAGGTACTGTCGACGGCAGGCTTGGTTGGTCAAACCGTCTACGTCAATGGCAACGAATTTGAGCTCAGTGACGGTGCTCAGAAAGGTCGTGTAGAGCTAGCACATTCATCAAGTCAAGTGACCTTAGTTGTCGAAGATGAGTTTGGGCAAAAAACCAAGGTGCCACTAGGTGCTCATCCGGCTGGGGATGTGGATTTTTCTATCGACCCAGAAGAGTTGGGTCTCAAACCTGGTAAGTACAGCGTTTCGGTAGAGGTACAGGAAGGACAAGCATCACCTTCCGTGATGTTGGCTGGTGAAGTGCAGCAGGTTCGCATTCCAAGTAGTGGCGGCGCCGCTATGGTCAACGTCGCGGGTGTCGGTAACGTGCCTTTCTATCAAATCAGTCAGTTTGGTGCTTAGCGCCGAGTGTAAAACCAACAAAACTATCAGAATAAAGAGGACATCATGAGTTTTAATATTGCTTTAAGCGGCTTGGACGCCACTAATACTCAGCTAAACACCATCAGCCACAACATTGCTAACGCGTCGACCTACGGTTTTAAAGAGGCGCGCACCGAGTTCTCTGCTGTTTATAACGGCATGCAACCGGGCGGCGTTGAGGTCGCATCTATCTCGCAAAACTTCGATAAGAATGGTTCAGTCTCTGGCACAGGTCGCGCGATGGACCTCGCCATCAATGGTAACGGTTTCTTCGTAACGAAAGACTTGATGGGGCAGACGCTTTACACCCGCTCAGGTGTGTTTGGTACTGACAAAGACAACTTTGTTGTGGGTAATACTGGCGCTAAGCTTCAGGGCTACGGTGTCGATAGCAATAACAATCTGCTTGACGGTGCGGTTGGCGATATCAAGATCAGCACCTCTTCGCTAGCGGCAAAAGCCACCGACAAACTGGATTTTGTCGCCAACTTTGATGCGAGTGCGACAGCCATCGATCAATCGGTCACCCCTTTTGACCCAAATAACCCAGATTCATTTAACTCATCATACACCTCTAAGGTGTACGACTCGCTTGGTAACTCTCACACAGTAACGCAGTACTTTACGAAAACAGCGGACAACACTTGGGAAGTGAACGTTCAAGTCGATGGTGGTACCACACCTGTTTCAACGGTTCCCGTAACCTTTAATCCAGACGGCACACTAAACTCGCCAACAGGCACGACGAATATCAGCTTCCCTGCAGCCGGTGCTAACCCAATGAGCATCGATATTAGCCTAGCAGGCAGCACCCAATTTGGCGCTTCGTTTGGTGTGAGCACCAATAGCCCAAATGGCTACACATCCGGTGAACTTGCGGGTGTTCGCGTTGAGAACAACGGCATGGTGTTCGCAACATACACCAACGGTCAATCTCAGCTTCAAGGTCAGGTCGTACTGGCTAATTTTGCCAACCCTCAAGGTCTTGCCAAAACTAATGGCACAGCTTGGACTCAAAGCTTTAGCTCAGGCGCACCCGTAGTCGGCACACCAGGTACTGGCGTTTTGGGCGATCTCACCCCAGGTGCGCTAGAGGGTTCTAATGTGGACTTGACCTCTGAGCTTGTGAACCTAATGACCGCTCAGCGCAACTATCAGGCGAATGCGAAGACAATCTCTACATCTGACAAGCTGACTCAAGCTCTGTTTAACGCGGTATAGGAACCTAACCTATGGATAGCTTGCTATTTACTGCGACAACGGGGGCCAGCCGAGTACTTAAAGCTCAGCATGTTCGCTCCAACAACCTGTCGAATGCCGACACCGCCGGCTTTCGTGCGGATATGGAACGCGTTAATAGCGTTCCACTGCAAGGCTCTGGCTTTGATGGTCGCACTATGGTGGTCACCAACTCAGCGGCAACCCGTTTTGATTCTGGTGACGTCGTTAAAACGGGTCGTCCACTGGATATTGCCATCATGGGTGAGGGCTACATCAGTGTGCAAACGCCAGCAGGCAACGAGGCATACACGCGTGCCGGTAACATTAAGGTTGATGACCTCGGCGCAATGACCATCAACGGCTTTGCTGTTGTCGGTGATAACGGACCTATGGTGCTACCGGAATTTCAGAAGGTGGAAATCAGTGAGCGTGGACGCGTCTCGGTGATCCCGCCTGGCGGCGGTGCAGAGGTGGAAGTTGGCACATTAAAGCTGGTAAAGCCGGACATTACCCAACTGCAAAAAGAGAGCGACAGCCTGCTGCACAGCTTGGATGGTCAGCCTTTTGCTGCTGATGCCACCGTTAATCTTGCCCCAGAGCACATCGAAAGCAGTAACGTGTCTGCCATCGATGAACTGCTCAGTGTGATGTCGCTAACGCGCAACTTCGAAATGCAGATCCGCATGATGAAAACCGCAGAAACCCTAGCGCAATCAGGAAATAAATTAATGAGCGCGAGCTAGTCGCGTTTAAAGGAGTAAACCATGCATTCAGCATTATGGGTCAGTAAAACAGGGATGGCCGCCCAAGACACGAAAATGACGGCAATCTCAAACAACCTAGCCAACGTTAATACGGTCGGTTTTAAGCGTGACCGAGTGGTCTTCGAAGACCTGTTCTACAGCATTCAGCGCCAACCGGGCGCACAAGTCGACCAAGTGAATGAGCTGCCAACGGGTGTGCAGCTGGGTAGCGGCGTTCGTGTTGTTGGTACACAGAAAGTCTTCACTCAGGGCAGTGCACAAAACACAGGGCAAGAGCTGGATCTCGCGGTTATGGGGCAAGGCTTCTTCCAGATAGAAAACTCTGATGGCCAAATCATGTATACCCGCAACGGCCAGTTTCATGTCAACTCTGAGGGCTTGATGGTGAACAGTCAGGGCTTGCCTCTTGAGCCACAAATCCAGATCCCAGATAACGCGTTGACGCTATCGGTTGGTGTGGATGGCACGGTAACCACGACAACGGCAGATGGTCCAGCTCCTCAAGAGCTTGGTCAGATAACGTTAGCGAAGTTTATCAACCCCGCTGGCTTAGAGGCGATTGGTGGCAACCTGTTTAAAGAAACGGAAGCGAGCGGTCAGGCGGAAGAACTCATCGCTGGTGAAGAAGGTGCGGGCAGTATTAAGCAAGGTGCGTTGGAGGGCTCTAACGTGCAAGTCGTCGAAGAGATGGTGGACATGATCACCACTCAACGTGCCTACGAGATGAACGCCAAGGTCGTGTCGGCTGCCGATGACATGCTTAAGTTTGTTGCTCAAGCCGTGTAATTCGGTCAATTAAGTTAGCGGGAAATAACGTGAAAGGAAGTTGTGACATGAAATGGTTTTCTCGAAGCCTTTTGACGCGAAGCACTGTTCTTGCGAGAAGAATAGCGCTGCTGAGCTTGCTGGTATTGGCTGGGTGTGCCTCAAGACCTGAGTTTGTGCCGCCAGAGCCAGACGAGCAGAAGTACGCGCCACCAGAGCTTAGTTATGCGTTGCCAGAGGCGACCAATGGCAGTTTGTATCGTCACCAATACAACCTCACGTTATTTCAAGATCGCCGCGCGTATCGCGTCGGCGATGTGCTAACCATTCTTCTTGTGGAAGAAACCCAATCAAGCAAGAAAGCCGACACCAAGTTTGGTAAGTCTTCCAACGTCGACTTTGGCGCGGCAACGGTAGGCGGAAAAACGTTAAATGAAACTGCCGTTGGCATCAGCGGAAGCCGAGCCTTTGATGGCAGCGCAGCGAGCTCTCAGGGCAATAAGCTTGAAGGGGCCATCACGGTCACTGTCCATGAAGTCATGCCTAACGGCGTACTGAAAGTCAGCGGCGAAAAGTGGATTCGTCTTAACCAAGGGGATGAGTTTATTCGTGTGACAGGAATCGTCAGAGCCGATGACGTCGACCGCTACAACCAAGTGTTCTCTCATCGAATTGGTGATGCTCGCATTACCTACTCAGGACGCGGAGCCTTAGCCGACAGCAACTCAGCCGGTTGGTTAACGCAGTTCTTTACTAGCCCATGGATGCCGTTTTAATGCTTAACACTCGTCGTTTTCTTGATACTTTTTTCACGGTATTGATGACCGCATCGGCGATTATCTTGATGCCGTCCGCTCATGCTGAAGTGGAAATTCCGATTATGGACCTTGTCGATGTGCAAGGTGTGCGTACTAACCAATTGGTGGGTTATGGCTTGGTCGTGGGTCTTGATGGTCAGGGTGACCGAAACCAGGTGAAGTTCACGGCACAATCCATTACCAACATGCTGCGTCAGTTCGGTGTGCAGATTGGTGATGACGCTAACCCTAAGCTGCGTAATGTGGCATCGGTGAGCGTGACGGCCTCTGTTGACCCAATGGCAGGCCCGGGTCAGATGTTGGATATCGTGGTGTCATCGATTGGTGATGCTAAGAGCTTGCGTGGCGGTACATTGCTGCTCACACCGCTGCGCGGTGTTGATGGCGAGGTGTATGCAGTAGCACAAGGCAACGTGGTTGTAGGCGGCGTTTCTGCTGAGGGACGCAGCGGCTCTAAGATTGCAGTAAATACGCCAACCGCGGGTCGCGTACCCAATGGGGCAACACTGGAGCGTGAAATCCCATCGGACTTTAACTCACGGCCACAAATCACGCTGAACCTTCGCAAGGCGAGCTTCACTACTGCGAAGAATATTGCTCGTGAGATCAACAGCACGTTTGGTCCTGAGGTCGCGATTGCGGTCAACAAGGTACGTGTTGATATGCGTGCACCGAAAGACAGCCAGCAACGTGTCACCATGATGTCGATGCTTGAAGAGATGAGTGTTGTTGAGGGGCGTAAGCCAGCTCGTATCGTATTCAACTCGCGCACCGGCACCGTTGTAGTCGGTAAGAACGTCAAAGTCACCGAGGCAGCAGTCAGTCACGGTAACCTTACTGTGGCTATCAGTGAGTCACAGCGAGTCAGTCAGCCAAACGCGTTCGCTGATGGCGATACCGTGGTTGTCGACCAAACCAAGATCGACATTAACGAAGACCAAGCACAAATGGTGATCTGGCCTGAAGGGACAGAGCTGAACACGATAGTAAACGCAGTCAATAGCTTAGGCGCAACACCAACCGATTTGATGTCCATTCTGCAAGCCCTGCATGAAGCAGGCGCATTGAATGCTGAGTTGGTAGTGATCTAGGAGGCGATGATGAAAATAGATGCCATGAACGACACGACTCGTGTCAACAGTATGCTGTATCACGACAACGCAGCGCTGATTAATATCAGACACAGCAATGATAGCCCAGAAGCGCTAAAAGAGGTGGCAGGCCAGTTTGAAGCCATGTTTTTGCAGATGGTACTCAGACAGATGCGCAGCAGTAGTGATGTGCTTGCCGATGAAGACAGTCCTTTTTCTTCCCAGCAGCATGGGGTATTTCGCGATATGCACGATGGTCAGCTCTCTATCGAGCTGGCGAAGAAACAAAACTCGGGTATCGCCGATATGTTGGTTAAGCAATTGGGACCAGCCCAAAGTGTGAGCTCTAATCAAGAGGTGCAGTTCGATGCTGCGCGCGTGCAAGCCATGGGCTCAGCCAATGACATGGAAGGCAAATCACAAACTCATGCATTGGGTGATACAAACGCGTCTTTGTCAGTTAACGACGAGCCCACTTCCGCCGCCTTTAATCTTCAGTCTCCTCGTGAGGCTGCCATGACCATGGCCTTCTCTCAGCCTCTAATGACAATCACGGAGCGTTAACTGCAATGAGCCTTATTAATATCGCGCTTTCAGGCATGAATGCCAACCGCGTGGCACTTGATGTCACGGCGCAAAACGTTGCTAACGTGAACACCCCAGGATACAGCCGCCAGCAAGCCTTGATGTCTTCGGTGGCGGGCGGAAAATACGATTTCAACTCACCAGGCATGGGGGTCGAAGTCACCAGCATACGCCGTGTGACAGACCAATACCTAGTGAAACAAACCTGGTCGACAGCCAGTGAAGCCAATTATTCGGCGGGATACTTGTCGGCCATGAGCCAACTAGAGAACATGCTGGGTGCAGATGGCTTTAGCTTGTCGGCGGGACTCGATAGTCTGTTTGCATCGCTCAATGACGCAACCACCAAACCAGAATCGACGCCGTTGCGTCAGCAGGTGATCAACGAGTCAGAAGCCTTAGCGCGCCGATTCAATACGCTCACCGAATCGCTGCATAATCAGCATAAAGATGTACACGATCAGCGCAATGCTGCGCTGTCCCATGCCAACAGCTTGATGGCGAACATTGCTCAAGTGAACAAGCAGATCGTTGAGATGCAAGGCACCGGTGGCAATGCCTCTCAGCTTATGGATACTCGTGATGCGCTCATTGGAGAGCTGTCGACCATTATGGCGGTGAAAACCACCGACCAACCGGATGGCAGCGTGCAAGTGTCCTTGGCGTCAGGTCAGCCACTTGTGATGGGCTCGGACTCGAGCGTGATTAAGGCGATTCCAGACCCAAGCGACCCGTACCTTGCGGATCTGCATATTGAATTCGGTAATCAAACCTTTGCAGCGAAAGGGGATATTGGCGGCAAGCTAGGCGCACTTCATGACTACCAAGTCGATGTGCTTGTACCGAATCAACAAGCCATAGATGACATGGCCCGTAGTGTTGCCGATGAGTTTAATGCCGTCCTAGCTGCGGGGTTGGACCTAAATGGAAACCCTGGCGCGCCGCTATTTACCTATGATCCAGCGAACCCAGCAGCAAGCCTAGACATCACTAATATTACCGCCGATGAGCTGGCTTTTTCTGCCGACGGCAATCCGGGTAACAGTGACAACCTCAAAGATTTGATTGCCATCAGCAATAAGCCAGTGGCGATCTCGGGACTTGGCTCGCTGTCCCTAAATGATGCGTTTACCGCGATGGTCGGTGAAACAGCCATTAAAGCGCGACAAGCGGAGTCTGATTATCAGGCGAAAAAAGCGATGTCGGATCAAGCGGTTGCAGCGCGCGACAACGTCAGTGCCGTAAACAGCGACGAAGAGGCGGCAAACCTAATGACCTTTGCCAACGCCCATAATGCCAATATGAAAGTGATCAGCACAGCGAATCAGCTGTTTGACTCTGTATTGCAGCTATTTTAAGGAGAGACCATGAGAATCAGTGATACTCAATTTAGCCAGATGATGCTGCAAAGCCTGCAAATCAATAACGCAGGGCTTGGTAAAGTGATGCAGCAAATGGCCACAGGCGATCGACTCACTAAGTTGTCTGACGACCCAATGGCATCGATTAAGCTGCTCAACCTTGACCGTGAAGGGGCGGCGATTTCTCAGTATCAGCGCAATATCGCCAATGTGAAAACCACACTATCGAGCCAAGAGGTACATCTGGATTCGGTTAACGAGAGTCTGAAAAGCATGCGTGAATTGGTGCTGTGGGGGGCGAATGGTACCTTAACGGATGAAGACCGCTTAGGGATGATTTCTGAGCTTGAGAGCTTACGCGAATCGGTGCAGTCGTCGTTTAATGCCCAAGACGAAGAAGGGCACTATCTGTTCTCGGGTACTAAAACCGATACGCCAGCTATTTCTGATGCGGGTGGCGGTGTCTATTCCCTAGATGGCAACAGCGACAAGCGTGTTGTGACCGTGGCAAAAGGGGTGACCATGGAGTCCAACACCACAGCTCAAGAAATTCTCGACTTGGGTGGCGGCGATAACGTATTGAATCAAATCGATCGTTTGATTGCTGAATTTAAGAGCCCGAGTCCAAATTTTCAAAATGAAGTTGAAGCTAGCCTCAACGCCATTGATGATACCTTAGGTAACGTTCTGGGTGCGATGACTCAAATCGGTGGACGCCACAACAACCTCGATTTGATGGATGGTGCGCATGTGGAGAATAAGCTATTTGTCGACAAGGTGACCAGTGATGTCTCCGCCCTAGACTATGGTGAAGCCTCAGTTCGGCTAAGCAACTACATGGCTGCCCTACAGGCAACGCAGGCCAGTTATATGAAGATAAATGATCTCTCTTTATTCGACCGCATCTAGCGGTCGCTTTAGGTCTTAGGTAACACGTTTCAAGGAATGACGGTATGGCAGTAAGTACGGTTGAAGTTAGGCCGCATAGTATTAAGCTCACAGGGCAGGGCACCACGAGTATTGCCCCCTCCCAGGCTTCTGATACCACCACTTCCTTATCAAAACATCTGCTTAAACCACAAGCAGAAATTGCTTCGGCGTATTCACTTTCTGGCGTGTTACTGACTCAAGGTCAGCAGCACGCGACCTCGGTTCAAATTGCGACCAAGGCGTTACAAGGTGTGGGTAAAGAGCTCACTCAAGTGAAAAAGCAGTTAACTCAAGCACTATCACACGGTGCATCACCTCAAACTACTGACAAGCTTGCCCGTTCTAAGAACATGATTGAAGCCACACTGAATCAAGCGCGCTTTGATGGTAAACGTGTGGTTGATAACGAGCTGCACCTCAAGCTCGACACCGCCGATGTCAGACGATTCTCTATTCCTGGTTTGAACGTACACCGCATGAGTGAACGCGCAGAACAGGTGCGTCTGGATTTTCCGAGCGGCGGGTCAGTCATGCTGCAGTTTGATGGTTCATCGGATGGACAGCGCACGGTGAAGCAGCTCGACCGCAGTATGATTCCTATGGGGATGCGCGCATCTCTTGCCAACGATGGCAGCATCGTATTTGAAGTCCATGAGTCGGCATACGCAGCGATGCAGCAGCACGTGCGTGTCACAGGTGAAGGTCACCGCTTCCCTGCCGGGCAAGCTAACACCTTCTCTATCCAAGCTGAGCCAGACGGTATGGCAGAGCTTAAATTTGACCTTGGCTCACGCGACGGTATCAAACAGTCCATCGCTAAGGTCAACCAGCACCTCAAACAAGCTCAGTTGAGCTTAAACGAAGCCAGACAGTTCCAATCCCAACTGGATACGCAAATGACGCGAATTCAGAGCCAGTCGAACCTCCCTTCAACCGAGCAGGTCAATCAACAGCTCTCAAGCTTTAATCAACTCTCCCAAGACTTTACTACTACGTTCCAAGCGCTAAATGCCCAAGCGAATGTTCGCAGACATACAGTAGTGGCATTACTTAAATAACAATGAAGTAATATATTTTTAATGCCATAAGCTTTCGGTTATTAAATAAATATCACTTATGTATGAGGCCTTATTGATATATTGAAATAATTAATTTTTTGCCAAGTGATATTTTGCTTCCAGCATTTAATTTTATAACTAATCATATATTTAGGTTTTTATTTATGAGTTTAAATAAAAACCTGAACGGTTGTTGATGTGAGTCTCATTTGTAATCAATTGGTTGCAATGATGTTGTAAGTCTCTGGTATAAATATCACTGCATTAAACCATATGGATAAGGAGAGTGCGTGAGATATTTGCTTCTAGCAAGTTTGAGCTTACTTCTCTCGGGCTGTGGAGGCGATGGCGATAGTTCGTCTGTCGACTCTGTCAGTCAGAGCGGGGATGAGTTTAAGAAAAGAGCATCAATTGTCGAGGACAGTGATGGTGCACAGTTCAGTCAGATTGAGGTGTCTTCTACAGAAGATGTCATTATATCTGTCGCGAAGAACGAACAAGACAAGGCTGTATTTTCTTTATCTTCAAGTAATGAAGATAGTGGTGATATAGCGGAAAAATTGGTTGTCTCAGGAAAACTAACAATAAAATAATAATATATGGATGTAACAATGAATAAGAAACTACTAGTAGTGGCACTGTCGTCAGTGTTAGGTGCGACATCGGCTTTTGCATCGGGTGATGCTATTTTGAATGTGGAAGGTGAAATTCAAATTAATGGTCAGACGGTTATCGATAATAATGGTAATCTTGTAGGTCTGGAGTATGCCCAGAAAAACCAAATTGAGATAAGTGATTACTTTTCTAGTCAGAGTGGTACATATACTTTTCTTAATCAAGCAAACCAAAAGCTTGTAATTGAAGAAACTGAACAAGTAGTTACTTATAGAAATTATTGGAAGGTTGATGATGGTAGTTGGGTCGAAAGTTCTGTCTACCAGGTGGTAGAAAACGGTGATGGTACATATACTTCAACACTTACATATGATTTCGTGCAGATTGATCCAGATGGAAATGAAACTTCTGAAGAAAAAGTGACCGTTGAAACGTTTCGAGAAACAGAGCTAACCGTACCGCAAACAAGCTACTTACTCGGAAGCCTTATGGTCAGATTCTTTGAAGAAGAGCTGTTAGAAACGACTAATGAAGACAGAGAAGTTGGTGAAAAGTACTCATATACTAACGAGTATCAATATGGGGCTCGTTTGAGTACGTTCAACTTGGATGACGGCTCTAGTGTGACAGATTGTTTAGTTGGTACCAATGGTGAGATAGCGTGTAAAGGACTAGGTTTGATTGCGTGGGGAGAGTATGACTATGCAATGAAACTGGTCAAATTTGAGCCTTCGGCTGCTAGTCAGATGTCTAAAGTATCGGCTGCTTCAGTCAAAAGAGATCTCAACGTTAAACGGATTCATCAAAAACTGAATCAGAAATAGAATTAGATAGGGCGGCTTAGTCGCCCTTTTTTGTCTTTTCCAATTGTGTTTCCTTTCCCTTTCTGCTTGCTTTGATTTGCTTAACAATTGAAGGTTCTTTTTACACCAAAAAGAAAAAGTACAAAAAGCACACAAACGCCAGCAGTGTAGCCGATATGGTCGGATAGATAATATAAGCATCCTGACGATGGGTTCGGCGAAAGCACATAAACGTCAGCAGTATGTTGTACACCACCAGAAGCAAACTGATGAAGGTGCCGCCTCTGAGCGACAGTGTGGTGAGCTGGCTCAGGAACAGGGCAAGTAGCGCATAATCAACAATGATTAGCCACAGAAATGCCTTCTGTAGTCCGTCAGGAGCTTTGTTTGCCTTCGTTGGCATGTGGGGAATAGTTCGTCGCATAACACACTCTACTGATTCGGTGCTCAATAAGAAACTTTCGACATATCAAGGGTGTTCTACTTCAAGGATAGAACACCCGAAGAGAGGTGCAAGTTAAAGCGCTTGGGCGTCGGTGGTGGAGCTTGGCGCAGTGTCGGTATCGAAGCGGATAGTATCGGTTCGGAATACCGGTTGGTTGAACTTCGCCTTTTCTCGCGCCTTTTCGAGTTCGTTATTTGGCTGTTGACCAAACAGGGTGCTGATCACTTCAGCTGCTGGAGTGGTCAAGATAAACAGCTCGATGCGACGGTTTTCACTCGACGATGGCTCTGAATGGTTCAGTAGAGCGCGATCCGACATTCCCGTGACTTGTAGAACACGCTTTTCAGGCATGCCACCCGAAACTAAGGTGTGCCGTGCCGTATTGGCTCTCGATGATGAAAGCTCCCAATTGGACTTACTTGAGAAGGTTTGACGATACTGCGTCGAATCTGTGTGACCGCTGATGATCATCGGGTTTTCAACGCGCTCAAATACGGGCGCTAGCGCGAGCAATAAGTCTTCAAAGAATGGGGTTAAGGTTGAGCCGCCGCGACGAAACATGTTTTGCTTGTAATCATCTTGCAGCACGATGCGCAGCCCTTGCGGGGTCACGGTGACGTCGACATTTCCCTCTGCGTTGATTTGGCGCACCATGTCATTGATCACCTGCGCAAGCGCAGCTAAGCGTTCTTGGGTATCAAAGGTGCCATCGATGAGAGAGTCTGCCTCAGGCCCTTCTCGATCACCCTGAAAAAAAGAGCTCACTGTGTGGACTGAGTCGTGACGACTAGCCACGGACGAATCCGTCGCTAGGTCGATCGGAGAAATACTTTGCGAGGTATCGAAAAGATTACCGGTACTCTGGTCAAACACGCTCGCCATTTGCAGATGAGCAACAATCGCTTTGCGCTCTTCTTTATCGACGACCTGCATGACCCAAAGTACGAGGAACAATGCCATCAAGGCAATCATAAAGTCGGCAAACGCCACCTTCCACGCACCGCCATGAGATTCATGGTGATGACTGCGACTGGCGCGTTTGAAGACTACTTGCTCATGTTTTTGCATTATCCCTCCTGTTCAGCGAGCCACACCTCCATTTGGTTAAAGGTCGGTTTAATGTCTAGCTGAATATGCTTGCGGCCTGCGTCAATCGCCAGCAATGTCGGCTTCTTCGCTACGTACGCAACCAAGGTGGCGCGGGTGCAGTCGAAGGCGGACATGTTGCGTTTAACACGCTGAGCCATGGCGTTACTCGCTGGGTCTAGACAGCAGTAACAACCGAAAATACCGATAAATGTGCCTACTAGAGCGGCGGCAACGTGATAGCCAATCATGGCAATCGAGCCATCAATTGCGGACATCGTAATGATGATGCCACCAACCGCGGCCAAGATACCGAAGCCAGGCATGGCTTCTGCGGTACGCTGCATTGAGCGGGCCGGCTGCATGTAATCAGCCTCGATGGCTTCAATCTCTTGCTCTAGTAGTCCCTCTAACTCATGAGGCGACATTTGTCCCATTGCCATTAAACGTAAATTGTCGGTAATGAAAGAAACTAGGCGATAGTCACGGCTAACTCGTGGGTAGCGAGCAAAAATATCGCTCTGCTCTGGGTTTTCAATGTGCTTATCGAGCGCCTTGAAGCCGCCGCTGCGCACAGTCTCAAGTAGCACTTGCAGCAGTGCCATAAGCTCCATGTAGAACTCACGTTCATCTTTGGGTGGCGATACGATAGCGCGCAGTTGGCTGCGCATCTCTTTCAATACTTGAGGCGGGTTACCTATGATCAATGAGCCCAGGGTTGCGCCGACAATGATCAGCATTTCTGCCGGCTGCCAAATCGCCATTAGACTGCCTCCGGCCCAGACGTATCCGCCGAAGACACACATCAATATGATGATTGCGCCAGTAAACTTTTGCATAGTGGACTCCTAAGAAGACAGTAGTTGGTTGAGCTGCTTGAGTGCTTGTTTGTGTAGCTGACATATCCTCGGTGGTGTCAGCTCGAGCACTAAAGCAATCTCGTGTAAGTTCAAGTCGTGTTGATAAAACAGGGTGAGCAGTAGCTGCTCACGTTTAGGGAGTTTGTCGAGCGCTTTTTCAAGGCTACGGCGGATGTGTTCGTGATTCATGCCGTCGTAGTCAGAATCCACCGTCCCCTCGAGACCACTTTCAATTAATTGGTCAAGGCTCTGCATTTCGGCCGCCATGGTGGCGTTGAGTCTGGCGTGATAATCCTGCTGATCGGTACCAAGGGCGCGTATGATCTCTTGTTCGGTCGGTGTTCGCTTGAGACTCTTGGTCAGATCGCGCGTGACATCGTTAAGCTCGTGCGCCTGCTGACGGGTTTTGCGTGAGCGCCAATCGAGCCGTCGCAGCTCGTCTAAAATCGAGCCACGAATACGACACACGGCAAAAGCGGGGAAGTTAGGGTCGTCAATGTTGCCATAGCGACGACCAGCTTCGAGTAATCCAATCAGCCCGATTTGTTGCATGTCTTCAATGCTGCAATGGGTGGTGGCGTGATTACGCAATTGGTTGACGACGCGCTTAACCAAGATTTGATGCTGACTAAGCAAGCGATTTTCATCGATACGGTTGGTGGGCGTCGAGACTTCGTCGACCACTCCGTAGCTTTCAGAATGATTCATATCCAGCATGGCGGCTCCTACTGAATAACAAATTTCGTCAGCAGAACATCGTCGATATCGCGCTTAAGTTGGGTATCAGCATAGGCGGTTAGCACCGATGCTTTCACTTCTTGTTGGAGCTGCTCCAGTGCTTCAGCGCCATGCAGATCCTCATAGCGCTTCTGGCTAAATAGATTCAGCATCGCGTGGCGAACTTTGGGCATATAGTCGCGGGCAAACTCTAGACGCTCTGGATGACGCGTTTCTAATGCCAGCTCTAGCATCACAAAGTGGGTCTGTTTTTTACCGCGAACGCTGACAATCACATTATCCAATGCATGAAACGTTGGATCGGCGCTGCGCTTTGGCTCTGAGTTAAATAGTGAGAACTCGCTAGCATTCACCGTCGGTTGATTGTTGAGGTACCACATGGTGCCATAAACCGTCGCCGCCGAGACCAAAGCACTGGTCGTAATGCAGGCGGCGAAGAGTGAAACAAGGTATTTTTTATTCATGCTGTTTTCCTAAAGCCGTTACACCTGGGTGTTAAGCCAGTGTTCATCCGTTGAGAAGGTCATGGCTGCGTCGTGTTCGCCATCATGACGTTGATTGGCAAAAATAGTGGCGCTCTGGTCATGCGATGGGTGGGCGTCAGACTCTTGCTTATCTCCACTACCAATCTGCACATCCACATGCATCAAGCTCTGGTTTTGTAGCTCTGCACGCAGTCGTTCTGACACCTGGATTAGTGCCTCACGCGTGGCAGCCACGTTGGCATTCAGTTGAACGCTGAGCTTGTCTCCTTCCACCCGCACCATCAGATCGAGCTTGCCAAGATCGGGCGGGTCCAAGCGAATACGCGCTTCTTGCAGGTTCTGCTGAGCTTGTAAGGTCACGCGGTCGTGTAGAACCTGAAGCATCTGCTCACCCCACTTGCCTGCTTGTGGGTCAATACGAACGGGTGCCCACTCAGTTGTCGTGACATTTGCCATGGTTGTTGAGGTCGCTTGCGTTTGAGGCGCAGCAGACTGTGCGCCTGCCAAAGCGCTATTGGCACTGCTTTGAGACTGACTCGCACTTAATAGACCGGCAACGTCGCTTGCTAAAGATTTGCTTGTTGTCTCTGAAGATAACGATGTTGTTGTTTGCAAAAGTGCGGAAGCAGCGCCTTCTCTCGTTGCGTTAGAAGTGGTCGAGTTCGCATTGAGCTGAGCAAGCTGATTAAACGACATGCGCTCGCTATCTATCGCTCTCGTTATCATAGGGTTCGTCGCGGCGCCCAATTGCTCGCCACTAATGACCGCATTTGTTGCACCAGCAGCACCGAATGTTTGATCGGGCGTACTGACAAAGCCGACTAGCTCACCTGACAAGGATTCCTGCTGGAGGGCGTCAGATAACATTTCAGCCAATGACTCTCCGTCTTGTTCATGTTGGCCTAACCTCTGCTCGCGCTCAGTTGATGGGATGAGTGAACCAAACCCACGTGTCGTTTGCAGCGCAGCGCCTCCCTCGTTAGGAACGTGAGAGGGATTAATACTGGCTGGTCCACTTCTTTCACCTTGCTTTGCGGCAGAGAGACTGCCTGTCTGGTTGGTCACTAACATTCCATTACTCCAAGGTCATCGCCAGTTGGTATGCCATCGCTCGCTCTTTTTCAGCGTCGTTGCTGTCTAGCTTCTTTTTCAGTTTGCTGGTGGCAACGGATAACGCCTCATAAGCGCTAAGATGCGCCTTGCGTGCACGTTCAATTTCGGGTGCCAGTCGCGGGTCTTTAAGGAAAGGCCTATGGGTGTCCAAAAGCTCACGAAGCTGCCCGTCGTATCGCTTAAGTGACTGCCAATCCTCAGTTTTTGCTGCCACCCTCATGCACTGGCTAAGGTGGCGAAACCGCTCTGGGGAAACCTTATGCGTGTTGGCCAAAGTTCTGCCATCCTTCTTTGATGTGAGCCATGACCTTTTCCACATTCTCTAGCTTCTCAACGTCGTTATTGACGCTTGCTTGATACAGCTCGGCTTGGCAAAAGTCGTAAAGTTGGTGAAGGTTTGCGGCTATCTCGCCACCATTTTCGTCATCGAGTGCGCTATCCAGACCGACAAGGATGTTCATGCATTTGCTGATACCTTGTCCTTTTTGTTCTAAGCGACCTTCTGTCATATGACCGCGAACGCGCTCGATTTCATTAAGAAGTCCATCGATAAGCATCACCACGAGTTGGTGTGGGTTGGCTGCCGCTGCTTGCGCGTCAAGGTCTACTTGTTGATATGAGTCGTAACCTGAATCCATTAGCATAAATTTGTACTCCTAGCCTTAACCAAACATGCTCATGGTTTGGTTCATTTGTGTCATTAAGGTATTCATTTGGGTGAACTGCGCGAGATAGCGGCTATACGCCATGTCGTATTTGCGATCTAAGGACGCTTGCTTATCGTCGATGCGAGAAATGTTTTGTTGAAGATTGTCTTTACGTGTCTTAAACAGGCCAGTGGTTGATTTCAAGAAGGGGTCAACCATAGTGTCAATGGAGTCCAAAAGATTTCCGTCGCCATTGAACATTGCTTCCAGTGCTGCACTATTATTCTTCTGTGCTTCTTCGAACTTTGTGGAATCCAGTGTCATTTTTCCATTACGATCTATGTCGATACCGATCTGGCTCAGACGCATACCGTTGTACTCACCGCGAACGATGTTGGTGAGTTGACTGTCAATCGAACGAAGGGTCGAATCACTAGCAAGTACACCTCGAGCGCTGTTTTCCCCGCCAATTGACGAATGCTCATCCATAAGGGTGACTAAGTTGTTGTAAGCGTCGATAAAGGTATTGATTTGCTCTTTTGTCGCTTCTTGGTCGGGACCAATATTCAGAGTTAGCGGCTGTTCCCCTGCTTTTTGTGCTTGGCTTACGGTAAGATCGACACCATCAATCACCCCTGTAAAGGTGTTACTACTGTTCTCGAGCTTCAAGCCACCCTGACCACCGAGCCAGATGACCGCATCTTGTGGTGAACTGATGTCGCTGCTATTGGTAAACGCGTCTTCAAACCAGGCAGCGCCAGTCCCTGAAGCTGATACGTTAATAGTATTCGCCACACCTGTTTCGGTGCTTGATAACATAAAATGTGTCTGACCATTAGAGCGCACTAAGGTTGCGTTAACTCCAATGTTATCGGGATTATTGTTGATAGCAGATACGAGATCCGTCATCGTAGCTTTACCATCTCCATCGGTATCAAGGGTAGAGAGGTCAATTGTCATGGTTTCACCATTGACGGTGAAATCTAATGTGCCAGTAGTAGGGATCTCTGTCGTTGACTCTAGATCAGCCGGCATGTCAGTCATCATCTGGTGAGCGGTAGCAATTTGTTCAACAAAAATCTGATAGCTGCCTGATAGCGCACTTGCGTTAGCTGTTGCGGATAAATACCCATCTTGAGAAATAGTGGCTGAATTTTTAATTATGTTTGAGCTGCTGCTGTTAATATTGGTCACAGCGGTGCGGAACTCTCTTAATGCGGCTTCAACCTTTCCTAACGCAGAGATCTGCGCCTGATATTTATCTGCTTGCATTTGATAACGCTGCTGAAATGGCTGGATATCATACGTGGCAAGCTGGGTGGCCATGGTAATTGGATCTAACGAACTCATTGGAGTGCTCCTTAATCTTGCTGCTCGCAGATTTGATGCGAGTGGCGAAATCATCTTGGTGGTTTAAATCAAGATGTATGCCATGATCTAAACTTATAAAAATCATTAGCTTATGATGCTATTGGTGTGGCGGCGGAAGGAGATATTCCTTGGTTCTAGTTCCGCATTTCCACCCGAAAAATATCGATTACTCAGAGGGTTAAGGCGACAAAGAGAAGGGCAACGTTAATAATTGCTTTAAGTCGGTTAGCGAATTGAGATCTGCATTCCGAATTCGTTTGTTAGCTTAAAAAGAAAAACCTCCCGAAGGAGGTTCAAAGGACGGATGAATCGTTAACGAAGGATAATTCATCATATCTTCGATAGCTGGAGTAGGCTGGTAGAATCTCCTCCAACTATCGAAAATGCTTGCTATCAATTAGCGAAGTAGAGACATTGCCATGCCAGGTAGCTGGTTAGTTTGCGATAGTACAGTTGTACCCGCTTGCATCAGCATTTGGTTCTTAGTCATGTTAGACGACTCAACGGCAAAGTCCGCATCCATAATACGACCTTTCGCTGCAGAAGTGTTTTCAGAGATATTCTGTAGGTTGCTAATAGTGTGCTCTAGACGGTTGATGTTAGCACCCATAGTCGCACGTGCTGAGCCTACATCTTTAAGAACTTGATCGTTAGCTGAGATTGCTGTTTGAGCATTTGCTTGAGAAGTAAGGTCACCTGCCGCACCGAAGAAAGTGTCAAGAGCTGTCACTTCTGTACCGATAGACACTGTTAAGCGCTCGCCCGCTGAGTTATTAGCACCAATTTGGAAGGTAACACCTGCAGCATCAGAGATAGAGCCAGCAGAGCCATCCAGCATTTTAACACCAGCACCATAAGAGGTTTCCGCAAGAATACGTGCCCCCTCAGTTGCTAGCTCTTGATATTCTGAATCTAGAGCCGCCAATTCGTCCGCCGTATTGATGCCGTTTGCAGCTTGAGTTGCTAAGTCTTTCATACGGTATGAGATGCTAGTCATCTCATCCAGCGCACCTTCAGCTGTTTGCATGTAAGAGATAGCATCTTGCGAGTTACGCATCGCAACACCCATACCACGAGTTTGAGCTTCTAGACGGTTGGCAATTTGAAGGCCAGCAGCGTCATCTGCAGCTGAATTGATACGGTAACCTGTACTTAGACGCTCCATTGCTGTGCTTAGAAGGTCGTTTGTTTTGTTTAGGTTTCCTTGAGTAACTAGCGAAGCGTAGTTAGTGTGCATTGATAGAGCCATTGTGAATTCTCCTAGATTTGTCTCAATGTGGGACTATCGCCCCGCTCACTAACTAGAGGCGGTAAGTTGATTTTGAAAATTAACTGGAAATGAAAAAAAACTGGAAATTATTGAAAATAGGAAGAAAACTGTGATGCCGCTTCAAAGAAAATGGGGCTAATGCCCCATTTGTGCTTACGGATTCTCGTCAACCTGCTTGACGATGGCGGCGATGTCTTCGTCGACATATTCCGTTTTCGCGGACTGATACATGTTATCGATACTGGCATCGAGCAGCGCTTGCTGCTTGTCTCGCTCGGCTTGTTCTAAAGCGAGTTGTTGTTCCGCTAATGCTTGCTGCTCGGCGGCTTGTTCTTCTTTAGCGCGCTCGCGCTGTTTCTTACGCATCTCTGCTTTGGGATCTTCAAAGCCTTTAAAGTGCACTGGGATGGGCACATCGGTGACATAACCAAAGTAGTACTTAGCGCCGAGCATCTTATATTGCGATAAGGTGTTCTGACTGGTGACTCGACCGGCGATTAGCGTGGCTTTGCATCGCTTGATGTAGCGGATCACCGGAAGTAGGGTACGCTTTTCATCCTGACTATCCAGTGAATTAGATATTTTGATGATCTGCGGTGCAAAGGGCGTGAGGTAGTCGAGATTACTCACGGGAAGATGCACATCAAAGCATACGCTGTGGAATCGGTCTTCCAAGTGCTCAAGCAGCGCCTTACTTGCTGGGTTGGTTGCCTCGCCTTGGGTTAGGTGCAGGCTTGGGATCAACATCGACATCGGTCGCTTGTAGTGCTGAGCAAGCTGGTCGATGAAATGTTTTCCCTCTGGACGCAATAAGGTGCAAGCGTTCATCGAGAACACTAGATTATTGAGCAAGTCAGGGTGGAAGGTTTCCAGCTCAAATTGGGTTTGCCTGACCGCAAGATAGAGCGCAAACAAGTCTAGAGCCGCGCGCACGGTATCGGAAATGTCGAGCGCGAACACGCTGTGGTCCTTTTTCTCACCATAGCGCAGCGTGATGTATTGGTACTGAATCTCGTCGCTATTGCAGTGTCGAATCGGTTGGCAGGCATGACACACTTCGTCCGCTGCCATCAGTTGCGCGAGCTTTTCATCGTCTTCGGTGACCGCATTGTCCTCTATCATGCGCAGCACATAGAGAAACTGGGCCCTGTAGCTACTTAAATTATCCAAGGTTTCCTACCACGTTTATTTGTTTGCTTTCGGGGATTTCGTTGTATGACAGAACCGCCAACCCTTGCGAGAAGGTGCGGGCATAGCGCGCGATCAACGGTCTCAGCTGCGGCATCACCAAGAGAATCGGCGCAAGTCCTTGCTGCTTAAGCTGCTGTTGTATCAGCGGTAGGTTCTGTTGGAACTGACTCAAAATGTTTGGCTCAATTGGGAAGCTATCGAGTATCACATTGCCATTCGCTTGAGCTTGATGCAGCGATTGCATCAGCATCTGCTCTAGTTCGTCAGAGAGTGCGTAGACATTAAGTTCTTTGCGCTGCCCTGCCACCAAATTCACCAGAGTTCGGCGCAGCGCGCAGCGTACATCTGAGGCAAGCAGAATCGGCTCTTTGGTGTTTTCTGCCGATTCCAGCATAGTGTTGGCAATGGTGCGAATATCTTTCAGTGGTACCTGATCCAAAAGCAGTTGTCTGTACACCTTTAACTGCTGTGCAGGGTTTAAAGCTGCACCAAGTGCTTCTGCGAGTTTGGGCGCTTGTTGGGTCAAGCGCAGGTTCATGGCATCCACATCATCGTGGGTGAATAGCTCAGCAAGGTGGGTCTTCATCACTTTGCTGATGTGAGTCGCAATCACAGTGGCGTCATCGACCACTTGGTAGCCCATGTTCAGCGCCTTGGCTTTATCGTTGTGTTCAATCCAGACTGCAGGAAGATGGTAGGCAGGATCGCTCCCTAGAATACCGTCGACTTCACCGTAGGTTTCACCTACCGCGATGGCCATCAAGCGATCGGGTTCAATAAAGCCCTCTTCAATCACTTCTCCATTGAGCGACACCGTGTATTGGTTTGGTTTCAGACTCAGGTTGTCACGAATGCGTACCTCGGGCAGAAGAAATCCGACTTGCTCCGAGAGGTTTTTGCGAACCCCACGAATACGCTGCAAAACCGGAGCGCCTTGCTCTTTGTTGACTAGGTGGACCAAGCGGTAACCCAATGCCAATGATAGGCTTTGCACATGAGGAATATCATCCCATGACAGTGGCTGCTCATTGTCGTTTTGCATCGCGTTGGAGATGGCTTCCACTTCATCGAGCTGAGGGTCTTCGATGGGCTTTTTGGATTGTTTCCAACCCGCGAAGGCGAGCACTGCTGAGAAGGTAAAGAACGCCAAATGCGGCATGCCCGGAACGAGACCGATGATCAACATGATGCCAGCAACAGTAAACAGGGTCGCTGGTGTCGCTAACAGCTGCTTCTGCATAGTGTCAGCCATGTCGCTATCGCTGTCGTTAATGCGCGTCACGATGATCGCCGCGGCGGTCGCCAATAATAGCGATGGGATCTGAGCAACCAGACCGTCACCTATGGTCAGTAGAGCGTAGGTTTTAAAGGCTTCGGAAGCGGGTAGACCATGCTCAAACACACCGATGCTGATACCACCAATGATGTTGATGAAGAGGATCATTAAGCCTGCAATGGCGTCGCCACGGACAAACTTGGAGGCACCATCCATCGAGCCGTGGAAGTCCGCTTCGTTAGCAACCTCTTTACGTCGGGTTCGTGCCGCCTCTTGGTCGATAAGACCGGCGTTGAGATCCGCATCGATAGCCATTTGCTTGCCGGGTAGGGCATCGAGGGTAAAGCGGGCTGAGACCTCGGAAATACGCTCGCCACCTTTGGTGATCACCACGAAGTTAATGATCATCAAGATAACGAAAATCACCATACCCACGACATAGTTGCCGCCAATCACAACCTCACCGAAGGCTTGAATGACCTTACCGGCTGCATCACCGCCATTGTGACCCTCTAGCAGTACGATACGCGTCGAGGCAACGTTGAGCGTCAGGCGCATTAGAGTAGCGATGAGCAAGATGGTTGGGAACACCGAGAAATCGAGTGGACGCTTTGCCGTGGTACTGACCAATAACACCAAGATTGCCAGCACGATGTTAAAGGTAAACAAGGCATCAAGCAGCAAAGGTGGCAGTGGCAAAATCACCATCGCCAAAATCATCAGCAGCACGATCGGTATGCCAATGTATCCTTTTCCTGAGCGTCTAAGTTGAGTAAGACGATTCAACATATGTGTTCCTTCGTTGTTGCAAGTGTCCTAAGCCAATCAATGCTGCAAATGCTTAGGGATGGTAAATGTTGGCAGCGGCATGGGTTTATCCCCACTGCCACGTCGAAACGCTTTGAGCTGCATGACGTAAGTTAAAATGTGCGCGACCGCGATATAGAGCTGGCTCGGTACGGCTTGCTCGATGGCGGTGGTGTGGTAAATAGCACGAGTCAGTGGTGGTGAGTTGAGGACTTCCACATTGTTTTCTCGTGCAATGCGCTGAATGTGCATTGCGGTCTCATCTATGCCTTTGGCAACCACAAAGGGGGCCTCCGACAAACTGGTGTCGTACTTGAGTGCCACCGCATAATGGGTTGGGTTGGTGATAACCACGTCAGCTTTGGGAACAGCTTGGTCAATCTTGCGACGAGCAAACTGCTGCTGAATTTGGCGAATGCGCTGTTTGACCTCAGGTCGACCTTCGTTGTTTTTGTACTCTTCTTTAAGCTCTTGCTTGGTCATCTTGAGTTGTTTTAGGTGCTCCCAGCGCTGGTAGGGGATATCAATCACACCAAAGATAAGCAGCGCCACTCCCATTAGAAGCAGGCCTTCGAACAGTATGGTCATGACCATGGTAATACCCTGATTCAAGGTCAACTGCTGCATGCCTAACAGCTGTGAGAAGTTGCTGTCGAGATAGGTATAAAGTAGCGCAAAGATGACGGCGACCTTGAGTGACGACTTGATCAGCTCAACCAAGGAGCGTGTCGAGAACATGCGCTTGATGCCTGACAAGGGGTTAAGCTTGCTGAGCTTGGGTTGTATGTTAGCAGGGCGAAACATCCAGCCCCCTAATATCAAGCTGCTGCCAATCGACGCTATGATGATGACTGCAAACATTGGCAGTAAGAGCTCGATGATGATCGCGAGGCTTTGACCGAGTTGCTCCAGCATCTGTTGTGGATTTTCTAAGTCTTGGCGAGTGAGTGACATGTTGAAGTGGAACACTCCAGAGATGTGCTGCCAAATCCAGTGAAGTTGACTATAGAAAAACATCGCCACGATCAAAAACAGTACTGCCGTCGTGAACTCTTTTGCTCGCGGGATCTGACCTTCTTGCCTGGCCTTTTTAATTTTCTGGGGTGAGGCTTTCTCGGTTTTGTCCTGACTCGACTGTTCACTCATGCGCCGCCCACCATAAACTGGTTGAGGTGCGAGAGTGTCTCGTGCACCAACGCGGTGTAGCGACTAGGTATGCCGCTAACCGTAATCAAGATACTGAACAGACCGAGTAGCATGGTCATAGGAAAACCTAGTGCGTAAACGTTCAAGCTGGGTGCGGCGCGATTCATCACACCAAAGCTAATGTTGGCCAGCAGCATAGAGACGATGGCTGGCAGTGCTAATGCCAGTGCTGAGGCAAACATCCAACCAAACAGCGAGATGATGTTGTCCAGCGAGAGCACCGAAAGCCCAGAGCCCACAGGCCATACTACGAAGCTCTGCACCAAAATATCGATCACCAGCAGGTGACCCTCGAGTGCTAAGAACAGTAGGGTACACAACAGCAAGAAAATACGACCGAGTATGGCAACCGAGAGTCCATTCACTGGGTCATTCATGATGGCCATACCAAGACCCATTTGCAGCGAAACGATTTGCCCGAGCATGGTAAAGATATTAAAGAAAAAGTGCAGGATAAGGCCGAAGAAAAGCCCCCACATCGCTTGCTCGAAAGCCAGGAACAGAGAGGTCATGGAAAACAGGTCAACGGCAGGCATGGCTGGCATTAATGGTGCGGTAATGACCACGATAGATAGAGCGAGCAGTGCACGAACCCAGACGGGAATCAAAGCGTCACCGAAAAATGGCATGGCCAAAAAGGCGGCCCCAATCCTGAAAAAGGGCCACCATAATTGGCCTAACCATTGTGAAATCTCGGCGAACGTTATCTGCATCAACCAATCATCCCTGGAATGTTGTGGAACAAGTAGTCGAATAACTCCATGATTTTTCTAAGCATCCAGTGACCAGCAAAGATCACCATCAGCAGGGTCGCCAAAAGTTTGGGTAAGAAACTCAGTGTCTGCTCTTGGATTTGTGTCGCGGCTTGAAATACGGCAATGACCAAGCCGACTAGAAGGCCCGGCACCACGAGTACCATAACGATATTGATGATCAGCCAGACGGCATTGGAGAACAGCGCCACTGTCATTTCAGGGGTCATCGCGTCTCCTTATCCAGTACTAAAACTGGCTGAAAGCGTGCCAACGGTCATCGCCCAACCATCGACTAACACAAAGACGACCAATTTAAACGGCAGCGAGACGATCAGTGGCGATAGCATCATCATACCCATAGCCA
This sequence comes from Vibrio maritimus, assembly GCF_021441885.1. Lineage (NCBI taxonomy): Bacteria > Pseudomonadati > Pseudomonadota > Gammaproteobacteria > Vibrionales > Vibrionaceae > Vibrio > Vibrio maritimus. Next base: position 3,426,703 of record NZ_CP090438.1, on the reverse strand, counting down.
TCAACACGCTTGCTACTACCAGGTCGATGATCAGAAACGGGATAAACAGCATGAAGCCGATCTGAAACGCGGTCTTAAGTTCACTGATGACAAACGCTGGAAGCACGATGGCAAATGAGATGTCGTCGACGTTGGAGTCAACCGGCTCGTTGGCGATCCTCAGCATTTGCTCAAGGGAGTTTTGCTGCGTTTGTGCCAACATAAAGTTTCTCACCGGCTTTTCTGCGGTTGAGAAGGCTTGCATCAAGGTGATCTCACCTTGGTCGTAAGGCAGGAATGCATTCTCATAGACGTCGCTCCAGACGGGACGCATGATAAGAATGCTTAAACACAAGGCGATACCAATCAGCACTCGGTTAGGTGGGCTTTGCTGCAGACCCAGTGCCTGACGTAGAATCGCCAACACGACGATAATGCGCGTAAAGCTGGTGGCCATCAGCAAGAAGGCGGGTAAAAAGCTTAACGCTGTCATCAGTAGCAAGATTTGCAGCTTGACGCTGTACTCCTGCTCTGACTGCCCATCATTGACGGTAAGAAACGTTAATCCGTTGTCTGCCCACGCCATTTGGCTACCAAGCAAAAGCACCAGAGATATGATGACTAACGTACCACAACTCAATGTTTTTGGGAGCCATCTTTGCAGTGTGCTTGAAGCCAACATAATGGATTACTGTCCCATAGACGTGAGAGCGGATTCCACGACGTCGATTAAGCGAAGTCCGTACTTATCGTTGACCACGACAACTTCAGCATGTCCCATGAGAGAGCCGTTCACTTTGACATCCAATGGCTCGCCGTTGAGCTTATCTAACTCAATGATGCTGCCTTCACCTGCGGTCATTAAGTCACCTAGGGCAATTTCTTTGCTGGCGACTTCCAGTGTCACGGTAACCGGTATGTTTTTGAAAAAATCCAGATTGCGTGTTGCCGTCGCTGTTGTGGCAGCCGCAGGTACGTCCGCATCGAAGTCTTCTAGCTCAAAATCATCGAACTGTAAGTCGTTGCTGTCGAAAGCCGTCTGATCTTGCGAGTCGCTCATCGGTGGTTTTCCTTATCTTCGTTTAAAATCAATACCAATTGGCCGTCTTGCTCGGCCACACGACCCGTAAACAGTGTTTGCTTACCGATTTTTACTGGGGCATGGTTAAGTAATTCGATAGGTAGGATGTCATCTGGCTTGAGTGTTAACACCTGAGTGAGTGGCATAACATTCTTGCTGAGCTGAACATCGAGTTTGACTGGTGTGGTGCGTAGTGCTTGGCAAAACTCACCAGCAAGCTCTGGGTTGGCGGTTAGCTCTAGTTCGCTAACTAAGGTTTGAATCAGTTCACTGTCGAGGACGATAGAAAGTGGTGCCACTTTGTCGTGCATTTGAACGGTTAGGGTTGCGATGATCCCCACGCCTGATAATGCATCCATCTCCTGGGGTTGCCATGCATCCTCGGGTGCTATCCAGCCTGCGATATGTTTGGTGATTCGCTGCAGTAAGCGGATATCACTATTGGTTAGTTCAGTTTGACTGCGCTCAACCCCTGCGCCGTAAAATTCGTCAGACAGTCGCATCAACATCACGGGTTCGATGCTTACGTAAAGAGCCCCCTTGTCGTTGTGCTTTTGCGCTGCGCTGTTGCGGCTATCCAGCACGTTGCTTCCCAGTGTTTCCAGTTGTATATCGGTCAGTTCGACATGAACGGAGGGGGTTTTGAGCCACGCCTGTAATTCCGTTGATAAATATTGCTGGGAGCTATTAATAATCGATTCAAGCTTATTTTTGATGATATGAATCGGCTTGCCTAATAATTCAACATTTAGCACTTGAACAGATTCTCGTTTACTCAAAGTTTGTTCACTCATACCTATCTCATAGCCTGCGACTGTTCTGCTGGATGTTAAGCAGAATTAATTGGTTAACATTGTTATTTTTCGTCAGTCTACTCTGGTTTTTTTAGTTGTTTTTAGCTCTTGAACGTAAATTTGTGAACTTGGTTCATATGTTTGTTTTCACTTAATAAACCATCTTTAAATATAAAATAAATGCAGGTAGCTTAATTCAATAATTATTATATCCGGGCGAATATATCGTCTGGCAAATAGCCGATATATCTAGTTGGCTAGCAACATCAGAATGAGTGATTTACCTAAATTTATGTTTTATAAGCACTATGTTTGGCAGTTTTTTGACTAGTGCTCATGTGAAACTAGGTTTACATATGTCAGTAACAAGAGCTTTCATTGGATGGCAATATGAATTCTGCGTCAGTTAAAAATCGAACTTACTTATTATTGGCTAGTTTAAGTAGGTCAGAAGAATGTAAAATACAGTCTGCAATTACGTTTGTTAATAAACTGTTTCCAATATTGGTTTTTATTGCCTTTATTTTTGGGACTAAAGTCTCATTTGGTAATGAAGTTAATATCCCTATGGATTTAGTTAATTGGCAGGCAAAGCAAGGTGAATTTGAGTGTCGTCTTGAACATAATTTGCCAAATAACATGGGGAAGTTTTACTTCCACGCGGAACCAAATAATCCGCTTTCCGCCGTTCTATATTTACCCAACCAACCTATTCAACATGCGCAGCTGTTTCAATTAACGGCACCATGGCATTCTCCTGCGCAGCACAGCGTCGTCGATGAAGCGGCTAAAACCACCAAAGGCTACGCCATTTTTGATGTCGGCATTGAATCATTGCTTGCAGCCGTGACCAAAGGTGCCTGGGTAAGAGTCAGTGCCATGTCTGATGAGCACACGCACAGTGACGCCTATGTTTTGCCTTCTACACGAATTGAATCGGCTTTTGTCTCGTTTAATGCCTGTCGTGTCGCCTTACCTGAAATGAACTACCAACAAGCACGCGATGTGGTACTGAACTTTGAGTTTGGTCAGCGCGTGGTCTCCGGCGATCAGAGGCGCACCTTGGCTTCCTTGGTGAGCTATATCAACGCAGATCAAGCGGTATCTCGAGTGTTAATTGATGGCCATACCGACAACGTAGGTTCAACCACAAGCAACCTGCAGATGTCGCGAGTTCGAGCAGATGATGTTGCCAGTACCTTGATTGAGTTAGGCGCACCAAAATCTTTGGTTGAGGTGCGTGCCCATGGCGCTCGTTACCCAGTGAGCAGCAATGAAACCGAATTTGGTCAAGCGAAAAACCGTCGTGTCACCGTGAGAGTGGTGAGACACACATCTTCAAATTCAGCGTCTTCAACGGATACGAAGACAGAGGTGCAATAAATGCCAACTCAGCTTAAGCATAAGGACATTCTCTTCGTTGAACCGTGTGAGAATAATGCGAACCCCATCATCGACCTGCTCACAGCGCAAGGTTTCCAGGTCACCCACGTAAAAACAGGTCGAGCTGCGTTACTGCACGACAAGTCGGCAATCAGCTTAATTAGCTCGGCACTCCCTGACATGAGCGTGCGTGAATGGATTGCTTGTCACCAACGTAAATCGAATCCGGGCGTGGCTATCGCGATTGTCGAGCAAGACCAAGGTGTACTTGCTGCCGAAGCCATGAAGGCGGGTGCGACCGATTACCTATTGCGTCCCTTTGAAGCGACGCAGCTTATCAATCTTATTCAACGTGTCGAAGCGCTTGAGAAGCCAATGGCGAACATCGTGGCTGAGTCTTGGCGCAGCAAACAGGTTCTGCAATTGGCGCATCGAGCCGCATGCACCAGTGCAAGTGTATTGATCACTGGGGAGTCGGGTACGGGTAAAGAAGTGTTGGCGCGCTACGTACACGACCAATCCCCACGTGGCTCACAGCCGTTTGTTGCCGTGAACTGTGCAGCGATTCCAGAATCCATGCTTGAAGCTGTGCTGTTTGGTCATGTGAAAGGCGCGTTTACGGGCGCGACGGGATCTCAGTCAGGTAAGTTTGAAGAGGCGAATGGCGGCACGATTTTGCTTGATGAGATTGGTGAGATGTCGCCAGCGGTCCAAGCTAAGCTATTGCGAGTACTGCAAGAGCGCGAAGTTGAGCGAGTAGGAAGTCACAAGGCGATCGCTCTAGATATTCGTGTGATCGCTGCGACCAACAAAGATCTGCGCGAAGAAGTTCGCAAAGGCACATTCCGTGAAGATCTCTACTACCGCCTCGATGTGTTGCCGCTGCACTGGCCGCCACTGCGCGATCGTAAAGATGACATCCTGCCAATCAGCCAATTCTTTATCAACAAATACAAAGAGCACAGCAACTGTCATCTCTCTGCCGATGCAGAGCAGGCGCTGTGTCATTACCACTGGCCCGGCAATATTCGTGAGCTTGAGAACGTTATTCAGCGCGCGCTTGTAATGCGCCATGGCGACTATATTACCGCGCAAGACCTGATGCTTCCTGTTGAGCTTCCTACCACTCACGTTGTGACACACAGAGCACAAGGAATGGGGCATGTTGAGGTGAAAAAACAGGCGGAGTTCCAATTTATTCTCGAGAAACTGCGCCAGTTTGGCGGTAACCGAACAAAAACGGCGGATGCCCTAGGGGTAACCACACGCGCACTACGCTACAAGTTGGCCGCAATGCGTGAGCAAGGAATTGATCTACAGTCAGCCATCGGCTCGGCTGCATAAAGGAGAATTTAGATGGCGATGCAACCAATCAATAATGCGGTATCAGCAGAGCAATTGATGCTCACCAAAATGCAAAACATGCAGCAGCAGGTACAACCTGACTTCTTAGTGGCGAACAACCCGATGGATGTGAATAAGGTGAACCCTCCAATGGCGTTTTCTGGGGCGATGAAAAACGTGCTCGACATGGTTAACCAGCATCAATCTACAGCATCACAAAAAATGACTGCGGTAGAAACGGGTCAAAGTGATGACTTGGTCGGTGCCATGATTGCCAGTCAGAAAGCCAGCTTGTCGTTCTCGGCGCTGATGCAGGTGCGTAACAAGGTTGTTGCGTCGTTTGAAGATGTAATGAAGATGCCGGTGTAAAACATGTCAGAATTAGCACCTCAAACAGCGGCGACCCCAGGTCCCATTGATGTCGCACCTAAGTCGACACCTAATAACATGAACGATGTTCAGGCGAAGCTTAAACAGCTTTGGTCTAGCTCACAGCGCAACTTAGTCTTGTCTGCAGTTCTAGCGGCGATTGTGGCGGCCATCATAGTGGTCGCGCTTTGGAGTTCTTCGCAAAGCTATCGCCCTCTCTACAGTCAGCAAGAGCGCTTTGACATCGGTGAAATTGTGTCTGTGTTGGAGTCAGAAGGCATTGCCTACCGCCTGCAAGAGCAGAACGGTCAAGTACTGGTGGCAGAGGGTCAAGTTGCCAAAATTCGTATGCTTCTGGCGGCGAAAGGCGTTAAAGCACAATTGCCAACGGGTCTGGACTCATTAAAAGAAGACAGCTCACTCGGCACCAGCCAATTTATGGAAAATGCGCGCTATCGACATGGTCTAGAGGGTGAGTTGGTTCGCACCATCATCTCTTTGAATGCGATTTCAAATGCTCGAGTCCACCTTGCGATTCCAAGACAAACCTTGTTTGTGCGCCAGCAGGGAGAAGACCCTTCCGCTTCGGTAATGATTGAACTCAAACCTGGCGAAGACCTTAAGCCAGATCAGGTAGAAGCGATCATCAACTTGGTTGTCGGCAGTGTCACTGGCATGAAGTCAGAGTTCGTTTCCGTGATAGACCAATATGGGCGTCTACTGAGTGCTGATGTGGCCTCTGCAGCAACAGGCAAAGTGAATGCCAAATATCTGGAATATCAAAAGAATGTAGAGAAGCAGATCATCCAGCGTGCAGCCGACATGCTGACGCCGATTGTGGGTCCAAGTAACTTCCGAGTGCAAGTTGCCGCCGACATGGACTTTAGTCAGGTGGAAGAAACGCAAGAGATCCTCGACTCCAATCCTGTGGTTCGTAATGAGCACAGCATTCAAAACAACACCGTCGATAAGATTGCGCTTGGTATCCCAGGTTCATTGAGCAACCAGCCACCGGTTACCGGTGAAGTGCCAACCAACGACAGCCAAAACACCAATGCACGCAGTGAGCTTAATCGTCAGTATGCTGTTGGCAGCAGTATTCGCCGTACTCAGTATCAGCAGGGACAAATCGACAAGCTAAGTGTCTCGGTGCTACTTAATGAGACCGCAGCACCTAATGGCACGGCGTGGACACCAGAAGAGCGCGCGCAGATCTCAACGATGATCACCGATGCTGTGGGTATCTCAGCGGCGCGCGGCGATAGCCTCAGTCTAATGAGCTTTAACTTCACGCCAATCGAGATTGAAGCGCCACCGGCGATGCCTTGGTGGCAAGACCCGACGGTTCAGCAGCCGCTACGCTACATCATAGGTGGCATGCTAGGTATGGCGATGATCTTCTTCGTACTACGCCCACTTATCATGCACTTAACTGGCGCTGACCAGCGTGGTCAAGAGCTAGAGTTTGCAGACCCTCAAGAAGAAGAGTACCAAGAAAACATTCAAACCCGTGAAGAGCGTGAGCGCGAAGAGCGCCTAAACCGCAAACTGACCGAGCGTGGTATCGAGTCGACATCGTCGGGTCTGGATGCGAGCAGCGACATGTTGCCACCACCAGGTTCGCCGCTAGAACTGCAATTGAAACATCTACAGCTTATTGCGACCGAAGAGCCAGAGCGCGTCGCGGAAGTCCTTAAACAATGGGTAAACGTCAATGAAAACAGCACAGTCAACGCCAGCAACGCTTAGTCACGTCGAACGCACGGCATTGGTGTTACTCGGTATGGGTGAGGACGCCGCTGCGCAAGTGTTACGCCACTTCTCTCGTGATGAGACTCAACGCGTCACTAAAGCAATGGCCAAGCTTAGCGGCATCAAAAGTGATAACGCGAAGAATGTTATTCAACACTTCTTTGAGGATTTTAGACAGCACAGTGGTATCCGCGGAGCCTCGAAAGAGTACTTGTCGAATACGCTTCGCAAAGCTTTGGGCAACGATCTTGCGAAAGGGCTGTTGAACAACCTGTATGGTGATGAGATTCGCAACAACATGCAGAGGCTGCAATGGGTAGAAGCTGAAGTGCTAGCCCGATTTGTCGCCAGTGAGCATCCTCAGATGCAGGCAATTTTCTTGGCCTATTTGCCACCAGAAACCTCGTCAGAAGTACTCAATCATCTGCCGTCGGATTATCACGATGAGCTTTTATATCGGATCGCGACGTTGCAAGACATTGATCATCAAGTCGTGGGCGATTTGAACGAATTGATTGAGCGCTGCATTGAGCAAGTATCGGTGAGTCAAAGTGCACCTATGTCAGGGGTGAAGCAGGTTGCCGATATCATCAACCGCTTCTCTGGTGACCGAGCTATGTTGATGGAAATGCTGAAGTTGCACGATGAAAACGTGGTCAGCGAGATTGAAGAGAACATGTTTGACTTTATGGTGCTTGGTAGACAGCGCGAAGACACCATGGACGCCTTGGTACAGCAGGTGCCTGTCGAGCTTTGGTCTGTGGCTCTTAAAGGCGCAGAGATCACCTTGCAGCAAGCCATTAAGGCGTCGATGCCGCAGCGTATGGTGAAAGCGCTAGAAGATGATATGCAGCTTCGCGGCGCGGTGCCATTGAGTACGGTCGAACGTGCACGTAATGAAATCATGCAGATTATCAAAGAGATGTCGGAAGCGGGTGAGATTGAGCTCACGCTATACCAAGAGCAAACGGTGGAGTAGTCATGACGCGCACTAAGATATTTTCCTTACCTGCGACTGGTTATCGCCAGCACCGCTTTCCTCCGGTAGCGCAGCCTTCTGCGAGTGATGAACTGGCCGCAGACCTCAATTGGGATGATGCGCCAACACAAATGGATATCCAAGAGCGCTTAGAAGAAGGGTTTCAACAAGGATTGGAGCGTGGTCACCGCGAAGGCTTTAATCAGGGGGTTGAACAGGGCAAACAACAGGGCATTGCTGAGGGCCAAAAAGAGGGCTTTCAACAAGGTTTTGTTTCGGGTGAACAAACGGGTAAGCAGACGTTTGTCGATGCAGTTAAACCTGTCAACGATATCTATGTGGCATTGTCGCGGTGGCAAGAGGAAAAAGAGCAGCAACAGCGTCATATGATCTGTGAGTTAGTGCAGAAAGTGGCGCAACAAGTGATTCGAGCTGAGCTGACTCTGATGCCGCAACAAATTCTCACGCTGGTGGATGAAACGTTAGAAGCCATGCCGGGTAAAACGGAAAAGGTCACCGTGTTCCTAAACCCTCAGGACCTTGAGCGCATCACGCATATTAACCCAGAGCTTGCCGCGGGCTGGAAGCTGATGGCGAAAGCCGATTTGCCTGTGGGTGGCTGTCAGCTTGTGACTGAAGACGCCGAAGCAGACGCAAGCTGCGACTCTCGATTGGAGTCGTGCATGGACGCCGTTAAAGAGCACTTGCTCGATGAAGTGATTGCTAACGAATCCGAGGAACGCAATGTCTAATGTGTCGCCGCTGCTCAAAGATCGGGTGCTCAAAGATAGGTTGCTTAAAGATCGACTGTTTGATGCGATAGCATCACTTGATACCGTGCCCGTGGCGCGAGTGACGGGACGTTTGGTCAAGGTGAATGGCTTAATGCTACAAGCGGTCGGTTGCCGATTTAAGCTTGAGCAGCGTTGCTTAGTAGAGACCGACGAAGGCGACATGATTGAGGCTCAGGTAGTCGGCTTTGATCATAACATAGCCTACCTAATGCCAGTTCGGCGTCTTGGTGGTTTGTTTGCAGGTGCCAAGGTAGTGCCGCTGGATGGCGACAGCTCAGTGAACCTTGGTAATCACTGGCTGGGTCGTGTGGTTAACGGGCTAGGTGAAGCTCTGGATGATGGACCTAGGTTAAAAGGCGGCGAGCGTGTCTCGCTAGAGCCTAAATCGATTAACCCTTTAAAAAGACGCCCAGTGGACACACCGCTTGATGTGGGGGTGCGCGCAATCAATGGTTTACTTACCGTGGGCAAAGGGCAGCGCATCGGATTAATGGCAGGCAGTGGTGTAGGTAAAAGTGTACTCATGGGCATGATCACCCAAAACACCGAAGCCGATGTCATCGTGGTCGGTTTGATTGGCGAGCGCGGTCGAGAAGTTCGAGAGTTTATCGAGCGCAATCTGACCGAAGAGATGCGCCGCAAGGCAATCATTATCGCGGCGCCTGCCGATGAGTCACCACTGATGAGACTGCGTGCCACACTGCTGTGTCATCGTGTCGCCGAGTATTTTCGCGACAAGGGTAACGATGTACTGCTGCTGATGGATTCACTCACTCGCTATGCGATGGCGCAGCGTGAGATTGCGTTGGCTTTAGGTGAGCCACCTGCCTCAAGGGGTTATCCGCCTTCCGTGTTTAGTGTGTTGCCGCAGCTTTTGGAGCGTGCCGGTAACAGTGAACATCCAGATGGCAGTCTTACCGCTATCTACACCGTGTTAGCAGAAGGGGATGACCAACAAGACCCTGTGGTGGATTCGGCGCGGGCGATCTTGGATGGGCATGTGGTGCTGTCTCGTCAATTGGCAGAGCAAGGGCACTATCCTGCCATTGATATCAATGCTTCTATCAGTCGCTGTATGTCTGGCTGCACGCCAGAGGCGCACTCCACGATCGCAAATCAATTTAGACAGCTTTATTCGAGCTACCTTCAGGTTAAAGAACTTCTACCGCTAGGTGGCTACCAGCCGGGACAAGACCCTGAGTTAGACCGAGCGGTTGCCATGCATCCGCAGCTTAAAGGGTATTTGTTGCAAGGCGCGAATGAGGCGGTGAACTTAACCAGCAGTTTAACCGAGCTTGCTCAGCTGTTTCAGGCTCAGCAAGCGCAATAAACGATGACGTGATGCGCAAATCGTACGTCGCGAATAAGGAAGCAGTGCAATGGAAAGCAAGATCCGCGCAGTCGGCAAGATGACCCAAGTCGAGGAGCTAAGGCGCGATCAGATCGGCGCTCAGCTCGAATCCATGCGCCATCAGAGTGAGCATCTCTGTGCTCAGTTGGAAGCACTTTCAGAGCTGAAATCTCGCAACTATCAAGGGGCAACGAAAACCTGCAGTGTGGGGCTGATGAACCTTAACTTGGCGGATCAGATGCTACAAAAGATGTTGGTGCACCATCAGCAAGAGCAAGCCGTGATGGAGGCTCAGTGTCAGTCGGTACAAAAGCAGCTACAGCAAAAAGCGGCTCGCGTTCAAGGGCTTGAGCAGGTATTAGAGCGCTGGAACAAAAAGCAGAGCTATGAAAAAGCAAAGCGCGAACAAAAGCTAATAGAGGACATCATCAACGCCCGCCTCAAGCGCCGCTCCCTGTAAATATCTGGACATTTATCCAGTATAAATTACCATTAGCTTAATAACTAAGGCTGATGGCAAGTAAACAATGCAATGGATTATTGATAATCAAACCCTCCTACTTTCAATCACTTCACTTAGCACTGTGGTTGGCTTTTCTGCCGCTGCGGTGTTGCATTTTAAATCTCGTCAAATAGAAGCCTTAGCGGAACACAAAGCACAGCTCGAGACGACGGCACTAGAGCAGCAAATCGCGCGCATGCAGCAAGAGTTATCTGATGCCAAACAAGAACTCGATGAGCTGGATGATGAGCGTGACAAGTCGGCATTTGAGCTCAAGCAAGCGCACGGCAAGGTGATGGCAGCAATGGAAAAGCTGCGCTATTTCGAGGCTGTGAAGCAAGAGCGTCAGCAGTACGCTACCGAGCTTGAGCAGGTTAAGCAGCAGCGTGCGCAATCTGAGGCGCAGTTACGCGAGCAGCTCGCCACGTATCAGCAACAACAGCGCTCGGATCAAGAGAAGCTAGAGCTGCTGCAGCAATCTGAGTTACGCCTTAAAGAGCAGTTTGAGCGCCTTGCTCATCAAGTGTTTGAAGCGAAAACCGCCAAAGTTGATGCGCAAAACCGTCAAAGCCTCGAGGGGATTCTATCCCCACTCAAAGAGCAGCTTGAGGGCTTTAAAAAGCAGGTCAACGATAGTTTTAGTCAAGAGGCAAAAGAGCGACATACGCTGGTGCATGAGCTAAAAAACCTCCAGCGTCTTAATGATCAGATGACTAAAGAAGCGATGAACCTGACGCAAGCTCTGAAGGGCGACAACAAACAACAAGGCAACTGGGGTGAGGTGGTCTTGGCGCGCGTATTGGCAGAGTCGGGGCTTCGCGAAGGACACGAGTATCAAACGCAGGTGAGTCTGCAAAACGAAGCGGGTAAGCGTTATCAGCCCGATGTGATCGTTCATTTACCACAAGATAAGCAGGTGGTGATCGATTCGAAGATGGTGTTGGTTGCCTACGAGCGCTATTTCAATGCTGAAACCGATGCCGAACGCGATCGAGCGCTGAGTGATCACTTATTGGCGCTTCGTAACCATATTCGTGGGCTGTCGCAAAAAGATTACCACCAACTTAAGGGTATTCGCTCCCTCGATTACGTCTTGATGTTCATCCCCGTTGAGCCCGCATTCCAAGTGGCGATTCAAGCTGACCCGAGTTTGGTGAAAGAGGCAATGGAGAGCAACATTATTTTGGTTAGCCCAACCACACTGCTGGTGGCGCTGCGTACCATCGACAACCTTTGGCGCAACGATAGACAAAACCAAAATGCTCAGGTGATCGCAGACAAAGCCAGCAAGCTCTACGACAAGCTGCGCCTCTTCGTGGATGACATGGAAGGTTTGGGCGGCGCATTGGATAAAGCCAACCAAAGTTACCAAGGGGCGATGAACAAGTTAGCGACGGGTCGCGGTAATGCGATTCGTCAGGCGGAAAGCTTTAAACAGCTTGGGGTTGAGGTGAAACGCTCGATTTCTCCCTCGCTCACAGAAATTGCACAAAATGATGCTTTGGTGGAAAGACAACCAGACATGGATAAAGTAAACTGACCGTCTGCGGCGACGGAGAAGTAGCGCTGCCCAAGAGGAAGAATAATGACGGAAAGTACTGTGCAATCGAATCAAGTAAATCAACAAGACGACACCACGCACTTCGGCTTCGAAACTGTTGCGAAACAAGAAAAAGTAACGCGCGTAGCGGAAGTGTTTCACTCGGTGGCAGCAAAATACGACATCATGAACGATTTGATGTCAGGTGGTGTTCACCGCCTATGGAAGCGTTTCACTATTGATTGCAGTGGTGCACGACCAGGTCAGCGTATTCTAGACCTAGGTGGCGGTACTGGTGATTTGACCGCTAAGTTTTCTCGTATTGTTGGCGATAAAGGGCACGTAGTGCTTGCCGACATCAACAACTCAATGCTCAACGTGGGTCGCGACAAGCTGCGTGATACTGGCATTGTTGGTAACGTTCACTATGTTCAAGCCAACGCTGAAGAGTTGCCATTTCCAGACGATTACTTTGACTGCATCACAATCAGCTTCTGTCTTCGTAATGTGACGGACAAAGACAAAGCACTGCGCTCTATGTTCCGTGTGCTTAAGCCGGGTGGTCGCCTATTGGTTCTGGAGTTCTCGAAACCAATCATTGAGCCTCTTTCTAAAGTGTACGATGCGTACTCTTTCCACCTGCTACCTAAGATGGGTGAGCTAGTGGCCAACGATGCCGAGAGCTATCGCTACCTAGCCGAATCAATCCGCATGCACCCAGACCAAGATACGCTGGAAGGCATGATGCAAGACGCTGGCTTTGAGCAAACCAAATATTACAACCTGACCGGTGGTATTGTTGCCCTACACCGTGGATACAAATTCTAAGGACTGAGCCATGCCTTTTGATCCATTAGTGACGGCCGTGGTGGAAACCACACTCAATACCCTGATTAAAGACGATGAAGCGCTGATTAACCGCGTGGCCCGCCTAAAAGGTCAGGTGATTCAAATTCATCTGCGTGAATTCAATAAATCGCTCACCTTTGTGTTTAGCAATCAGCTTGATGTATTGGCTAACTACGAGGGTGAACCCGACTGTTACCTGTCGCTCAATTTGTCGGTTCTGCCTGAGCTCAAAGAGCAAGCCAATATCACCAAACTTATCAAGCAAGATAAGCTTGAGCTTGACGGTGATATTCAGTTGGCGCAAAAGTTTTCGGCGCTGCTTACCGATTGTAAGCCAGACATTGAAGAGTGGATGTCCCGCGTGACGGGCGATGTTGTCGCTCATACGGCAGTACAAGGTGCCAAAAACCTGTTCGGCTTTTTTGCTTCGCAAGCTGCCAAGCATCAAGACCATTTTGGTCAAGTACTGACAGAAGAGTGGAAAATTGCACCGCCACCGCTTGCCGTCGCAGCGTTTTGTGACGATGTGGATGATGTGCGCAGCCAAACTGAGCGACTGAATGCCCGTTTGGACGCTTTGCTGGCGTCGGTCGATGGCCAACCAGACTCGGAGCGTGTATGACCCCGAGTGAAATAAAGCGCCTCTATCACATCGTTAAGGTTCAACTTGAGTATGGCCTAGATGAGTTGATGCCAACTCATCAGTTGACCAAAGCGCCACTATTAGCAAGGCGCTCACTGTTTTGGATGAAGAATCAACATCCAGACAAACCACTTGGTGAGCGACTTCGTCTAGCATTGCAAGAACTTGGTCCGGTATGGATCAAGTTTGGTCAGATGATGTCAACGCGCCGCGACCTGTTTCCTCCCCATATCGCTGACCAACTAGCGCTGCTGCAAGACCAAGTGTCACCGTTTGACGGTGAGTTGGCTAAAACGCAAATGGAGAAGGCGCTCGGTGGTCCAATTGAAAACTGGTTTGATGATTTTGACATCGAGCCATTAGCATCGGCATCCATCGCGCAGGTTCATACTGCCAAGCTCAAAGAGACAGGGCAGGAGGTGGTACTCAAGGTGATACGCCCTGATATCCGTCCTGTTATTGATGCCGATCTGAAGCTGATGTATCGCATGGCTCGCATTGTCTCTAAAGCCTTACCTGATGCGCGCCGACTCAAACCCGTCGAAGTGGTGCGTGAGTACGAAAAAACGCTATTAGATGAGCTAGATCTGAGACGCGAAGCGGCAAATGCGATTCAATTGCGCCGCAACTTCGAAGGCAGTGAAGAGCTGTACGTTCCAGAAGTGCTTCCTGACTTTAGCAGTGAGACACTAATGGTGTCGGAACGCATCTATGGCATTCAGGTATCGGATATTCCAACCCTAGAAGCGAATGGCACCAACATGAAGCTGTTAGCTGAGCGTGGTGTGAGCGTTTTCTTCACCCAGGTATTTCGCGATAGCTTCTTCCATGCGGATATGCACCCCGGCAATGTATTTGTCAGCTACGAGCATCCTGAAAACCCGCTATGGATTGGTCTTGATTGCGGCATCGTCGGCACGCTCAACAGCGAAGATAAACGCTATTTAGCAGAAAACTTTTTGGCGTTCTTCAACCGAGACTATCGTAAAGTCGCCGAGCTGCACGTTGACTCGGGTTGGGTGCCAATGGATACCAATGTCGATGAGTTTGAGTTCGCCATTCGCATGGTGTGTGAGCCGATCTTCGCTAAGCCTTTGTGCGAAATTTCCTTTGGTCATGTGTTATTGAACCTGTTCAATACGGCACGTCGATTTAATATGGAAGTGCAGCCTCAGTTGGTGCTGCTGCAGAAAACTTTGCTGTATGTAGAGGGTTTAGGCAGACAGCTCTATCCGCAACTAGACTTATGGGAGACAGCGAAACCGTTTCTCGAGAACTGGATGGCGAATCAGGTAGGACCGCAAGCCGTCATTAATGGTATCAAAGAACGCGCTCCGTTTTGGGCAGAAAAATTGCCTGAGCTTCCAGAGTTGCTGTACGATAGCCTCAAACAAGGTAAGGCTATGAATCAGCGCATGGATAGTTTGTATCAAGGATACCGTGAAACAAAACGGCAACATGGTACAGGTAAATTTTTGTTTGGCGTTGGCGCAACTTTAATCGTATGCTCCGCCATACTGCTGGATAGTCCTTATCACCAGTTGTCTGTTACATCAGGCGTTGGTGGTATCACATTTTGGCTGTTAAGTTGGCGTACTTACAGACGTTAAGCGATAAACTCGCATTAAATCATAAATTTGTTAATCAAGACCCGAGGTAGAAAGAATGGGCGGTATTAGTATTTGGCAACTTCTTATCATTGCAGTAATCGTTATTCTGCTGTTTGGAACGAAAAAACTGCGTGGCATTGGCGGCGACCTAGGTGGGGCAGTCAAGGGCTTTAAGAAAGCAATGAGCGAAGATGAGCCGACGGCAAAATCTGACAAAAAAGATGCAGATTTTGAACCTAAGAACATTGAGCAACAAAAGACAGACGCTTCTACTGAAACAAAGAAAGATAAAGAGCAGGCATAATTCGTGTTTGATATCGGTTTTTGGGAACTGGTACTCATCTCTGTGGTTGGTTTAGTGGTTCTGGGACCAGAGCGCTTGCCGACTGCTATCCGAAGTGTTTCTCGTTTTATCAGCTCTGCGAAAGCGATGGCAAATAATGTCAAAGATGAGCTTTCGCATGAACTTAAAGTCCAAGAGCTTCAAGAGAATCTGCGAAAAGCTGAGAAAATGGGCATGGAAGACCTTTCGCCTGAGCTTAAAAGTTCGGTAGAAGAATTGAAGCAGGCTGCACAAGACGTGACGCGTCCTTACGCGACCGATAAGTCGAAGGCAACAGACTCTGAGCCGAGTCCTCAAGTGACAGAGAGCTCAGAGACGATAAAACCTGCTGAGAGTGAGTCTCCAGAGAAAGATCTGAATAAGGGCTGATTATCAGCCCTTGTCTATTTGTATATCGAAAGTGATCGCGCTGGTGGTCACTTATTTTATTCGAGGTTTTCATGCCGTCCGTCGAACAGACACAGCCTTTGATTAGTCATCTGCTAGAGCTAAGAAACCGACTCCTGCGCGCTATTGTTGCGGTGTTAGTGGTATTTTTGGCTCTGGTGTACTTCTCTGGCGATATTTATGATTTTGTTTCCAAGCCGCTAGTAGAGAGGCTACCAGAGGGAGCGACAATGATCGCAACCGACGTAGCATCGCCTTTCTTTACCCCTCTTAAACTGACGTTGATCGCCTCAGTCTTCATTGCGGTACCGTTTATTTTGTATCAGGTGTGGGCATTTGTTGCGCCAGGCTTATACAAGCACGAGAAAAGGTTGGTCATGCCGCTGATGTTCTCGAGCTCGTTGCTTTTTTATTGCGGTGTTGCCTTTGCGTACTTTGTGGTATTCCCACTCGTGTTTGGCTTTTTCACGGCAATATCGTTAGGCGGAGTTGAGTTTGCAACGGATATATCCAGTTACCTAGACTTTGTTTTAGCGCTGTTTTTAGCGTTTGGTATTGCCTTTGAGGTACCTGTAGCCATTATCCTGCTGTGCTGGACAGGTGCGACAGATGTCGATAGCCTGAAGCAAAAGCGTCCTTACATTGTCGTGGGGGCGTTTGTTGTGGGTATGCTATTGACCCCTCCTGATCTTATTTCTCAGACGTTGCTAGCGATTCCGATGTGCTTGCTGTTTGAGGTGGGCTTGTTCTTTGCGCGTTTCTACACACGAAAAGAAGAAGTCGACGAGGAAGAAGAGTAGTGTCATCAATTTGATGAGATAAAAAATAGCGGCTTAGGCCGCTATTTTTGTATGTGTGCTAGAGAGATAGGAGGTTATCGAATCTTGAGGACGTATCCGCATTCTGAGCAGACATAGATTTCTTTAATACCCATGAGCTTTTGCCAAAATGTGCGATGTTGGCGTTGCAGCATATTTCCGTGCTGGCACATACCGGACCTCCTTGATAGAAAATGCGTGAACCGTGCCACATATCATTTACTACTAGTGGCATATAAATCTGGTGCATATTCTACGTTAACTGGTGGCCGGTAAGCGACTAGTAAATCAGATCTAACTCACATAATGGGTAACGAAACCTGCAAAATCACAATAAAAACAGTGATTTTGCATTGTTTGTTGTTATCTCTGCCACTTCTTTAGTACTGATGCCTCGTACGTCAGCAATACGGTTTAGCACTAACTCAGTGTAAGCAGGCTCGTTGCGTTTTCCGCGATTAGGCACTGGAGCGAGATAAGGGCAATCGGTTTCAAGGATAACCTTGGTCATATCGAGCTCTGGAATCACCTTGTCCATGCCTGAGTTCTTAAAGGTCGACACGCCGCCAAGCCCAAGGTGAAAACCTAACTCATTGATAGCTCTAGCCTCTTCGATACTGCCACCAAAACAGTGGAAGACACCGCGTAGGTCGCCATTTTGTTCAGTCTTAAGTAAGGCGAGCGTTTCTTCAATGGAGTCACGGGTATGGATCACGACAGGTAAGTCCATCTCTTTCGCCCAATTAAGCTGGGTGACAAACGCGCGTTCTTGCTCTTTGCGATAGGTTTTATCCCAGTACAAGTCGATACCAATCTCACCCACTGCGATAAAGTTATGCTTATCGAACCAAGAGTGAATGGTGTTGAGTGTCGCATCGACGTTGGCATCGACATAGCACGGGTGCAATCCCATCATTGAGCGGCAGATCTCTGGGTAAGCCGCTTCTGTTGCCAGCATTGGCCCTATTGATTCAAGATCGATGTTTGGCAGCAATATGTGCTCGATGCCAACCGCTATTGCTCGCTTGACCACATCGTCGCGATCTTGGTCGAATTCAGTGGCGTAAATATGGGCGTGTGTATCTATCATGACAAGCTACATTCGGTGAGTAATACGCTAAGTATATCGTTTGTGGTTTAGCATTTTCCAATTTTACTACTAGCATGAACAAGCCAGAGTGATATGCTTGATTTTCGCATTTTTCCAGACAAGGAGAGAAAGGTGTCTGTATCGATTCAAGGTCAATTCCCAGCGCGCCGTATGCGCCGTATGCGCAAACATGATTTCAGCCGACGTTTGATGGCAGAGAACAAGGTATCTGTGGATGATTTGATCTATCCAATGTTCATTCTCATGGGTAAAAACCGTCGTGAAACGGTGGAGTCTATGCCTGGTATTGAACGTCTTTCTATTGATTTGATGCTAGAGGAAGCCGAGTATCTAGCAAAACTGGGCGTGCCTGCGATTGCGCTGTTCCCAGTGGTGAATCAGGATGCGAAAAGCATCTGTGCAGCAGAGGCCTATAACCCAGAAGGTCTCGTTCAACGAGCGGTACGCTCTTTGAAGGAAAATGTTCCGCAAATGGGTGTGATCACCGATGTGGCGTTGGACCCATTCACGACACACGGACAAGATGGCATCATTGATGAAGATGGTTACGTACAAAATGACGAGACAACCGAAGTCTTGATCAAGCAAGCCTTGTCCCATGCAGAGGCTGGTGCAGACGTTGTGGCGCCATCAGATATGATGGATGGTCGTATTGGCCGTATCCGTGAGGCTCTGGAAGCAGCCGGGCATGTTCATACTCAGATCATGGCGTATTCCGCTAAGTATGCGTCAAACTATTATGGTCCTTTCCGTGATGCAGTCGGTTCGGCATCGAACCTAAAAGGTGGTAACAAGAAGAACTACCAGATGGATCCTGCGAACAGCGATGAAGCTCTACACGAAGTGGCGATGGACATCAATGAAGGTGCCGACATGGTTATGGTGAAGCCGGGTATGCCTTACCTTGATATCGTTCGCCGTGTTAAGAGTGAGTTGCAGGTGCCGACGTTTGCTTACCAAGTATCAGGTGAGTACGCGATGCACAAAGCGGCTATTCAGAATGGTTGGCTAAAAGAGCGTGAAACTGTGCTTGAGTCTCTGCTTTGTTTCAAGCGAGCCGGCGCCGATGGTATTTTGACTTACTTTGCGAAAGACGTGGCGGAGTGGTTGTCGCAAGATGACGATGAAGCCTAGTCAAATAAACGCTGAGAGAGCCGACGTATCGTCGGCTTTTTTGTGCGCGAAATTTGTCTTCTAAAATAAATGAGAAAAATTCTCAATTAGTGGTTGACGCAATAAATGAGAATGATTACTATTAACTCGTCCTAAGGAAAAAGGTTAAGCAATCGGTACCCACTGGGTGTCGACCACTTGCGAAACTCAATTCTTTTTGACACGACATTGCTCACATTGCTTCCAGTGTATTTATAGCTTTTTGGTTGGTTAGCTGTACTCGATAATCGAGATAACCTCCTCCTATTATTGCTAGGCGACACCTTAGGTGTCGCTTTTTTTCTATCTACAGTTTGAGGATTAAATGGTCACTCTGACTAGAATATAATCCTAAAGCTCAGTTCAATCGCAAAATTAGGTTTTCCACATTGTATGATCCGGCAAGGATCAAGCAAAAGAGCGTGGATCTAATATTTATTTGTTTATTTACAGTGTGTTACGGGTATTTTTTGTTGCTTCTGTATAACTTTATCTTTTAATAAAATAAACCTATAAACAGATTTATCCACAGGCTGGGCTGGAAATCGATTGCCTGACAAAGTGCAACTGTCTATATAGACAGTGAAAGGTCGTAGCATCGTTGTGCTAGTCGTGGCATTCTTATGGATCACT
Organism: Vibrio maritimus; assembly: GCF_021441885.1. Taxonomy (NCBI): domain Bacteria; kingdom Pseudomonadati; phylum Pseudomonadota; class Gammaproteobacteria; order Vibrionales; family Vibrionaceae; genus Vibrio; species Vibrio maritimus. The sequence continues at coordinate 3,407,289 of NZ_CP090438.1, read as the reverse complement.
ACCCAAAATTTTGGACGACTAAACATGGCGCAAATACCAGACAACCCACTGATTCTTATCGATGGTTCTTCTTATCTTTACCGAGCTTTTCATGCTTATCCAGAAACGATGAGTAACGGCGAAATCCCAACTAATGCGGTATATGGTGTTGTTAACATGCTGCGAAGCATGATGCGTCAGTTTGCCTCCGACCGTATCGCGGTTGTGTTTGATGCCAAGGGCAAAACATTCCGTGACGATATGTACCCAGAGTACAAGGCAAACCGTCCACCAATGCCCGACGACCTTCGTTGTCAGATTGAACCTCTGCATAACGTGATTCGTGCAATGGGTCTGCCATTGATTTGTGTACCTGGAGTAGAAGCCGATGATGTGATCGGTACGCTCGCACATGAAGCCTCAAAAGCAGGCATGCCAGTGCTAATTAGTACGGGTGATAAAGATATGGCTCAGCTAGTTGACGATAATGTCACCCTGATTAACACCATGACTAATGTTGTTATGGACCGAGAAGGCGTGGTGGAGAAGTTTGGGATTCCACCTGAGCTTATCATCGACTATTTGGCATTAATGGGTGATAAAGTCGATAACATCCCGGGTGTACCGGGTGTTGGTGATAAAACAGCAACAGCACTATTGCAGGGCATCGGTGGCATTAAAGACCTTTACGATAGACTCGATGATATCGCTCCTCTTGGCTTCCGTGGCTCAAAAACCATGGCGAAGAAGCTTACCGAGAACAAAGAAAACGCATTGCTGTCGTATGACTTAGCGACCATCAAACTGGATGTTGAGCTTGATTGCACTCATGACTCACTAGTGAAAGAGAAACCAAACGTCGATGAGCTGACTAAGCTTTATGGTCAATTGACGTTCAAGTCTTGGCTAAATGAGCTACTTGAAGGCGGCACTGGTGAAGTGCAAGCGGTTGAGAGTGCAGCAAAACGTACCTCAGGTAATGATGATGCCCCTGCGATGGACACGTCAGCGGTCAAGATTGATCGTAGCCAATACGAGACTATTCTGACAGAAGAAAGCTTTAATGCCTGGCTTGAAAAGCTAAAGTCGGCAGAGGTCATCGCATTTGATACCGAGACGGATAGCTTAGATTATATGGTCGCTAACCTTATCGGTTTGTCTTTTGCTACCGAAGAGGGTGTAGCGGCATACTTGCCAGTCGCTCACGACTACGTGGGGGCGCCAGAGCAACTTGATCGAGCTTGGGTATTGGAGCAACTAAAGCCACTACTTGAAGATGAAAACATTCTGAAAGTCGGACAAAACCTTAAATATGATGCCAGTGTGATTGCACGTTATGGTATCGAGCTTAAAGGCATCAAGTACGACACCATGTTGGCGTCTTATGTTTACAACAGTGTTGGCGGAAAACACGATATGGACAGCTTAGCGTTGCGCTTTTTGCAACACAGCTGTATCTCATTTGAGCAGATTGCTGGTAAAGGTAAATCACAGCTCACTTTCAACCAAATCGAGATGGACCAAGCGTCTCCTTATGCAGCGGAAGATGCCGATGTGACTCTGCGTCTACATCAACGCATTAATGCGGAGTTGGAAAAGAACGAAGCACTCAATCGTGTTTATCAAGAGATTGAAGTTCCACTCGTACCGGTACTGTCTCGCATTGAAAGAACGGGTGTGCTCATCGATGACATGTTGCTAGGCGCTCAGTCGCAAGAAATTGCAGCGCGTCTTGATGAACTTGAGCAAAAAGCCTTTGAGATTGCGGGCGAAGAATTCAACCTAAGCTCTCCGAAGCAGTTACAAGCTATCTTCTTCGAAAAAATGGGTCTGCCTGTATTGAAGAAAACACCATCGGGTGCCCCGTCGACGAACGAAGAAGTGTTGCAAGAACTCGCACTAGATTACCCACTACCGAAGCTTATTCTTGAGTACCGTGGTCTGGCGAAGCTGAAGTCGACTTACACAGATAAACTACCGAAGATGATCAACCCAGAAACGGGTCGCGTTCATACGTCGTATCACCAAGCGGTAACGGCGACAGGTCGTCTATCGTCTACCGATCCAAACCTGCAGAACATTCCAATTCGTAACGAAGAAGGCCGCCGTATTCGTCAGGCATTTGTCGCTCCGCATGGTTGGAAGATCTTGGCCGTCGATTACTCTCAGATTGAACTTCGAATCATGGCTCACCTGTCAGGCGATAAAGCGCTGTTGGAAGCCTTCCAGCAAGGCAAAGACATTCACGCTGCAACGGCGGCTGAGATCATTGGTGTCGACATTGAGCAAGTAACGAGTGAGCAACGTCGCCGAGCGAAAGCGGTGAACTTTGGTTTGATCTACGGCATGAGCGCATTTGGTCTGTCTAAGCAATTAGGCATTCCTCGTGGTGAAGCTCAGCAGTATATGGATACGTATTTTGAGCGTTATCCGGGTGTGATGCAGTACATGGAAGATACCCGTGCACTTGCAACCGAGAAAGGCTACGTCGAAACGATCTATGGTCGTCGTCTACACCTACCTGAGATTAAGTCCCGAAATGGTATGCGTCGTAAAGCGGCAGAGCGAGCTGCTATCAATGCGCCGATGCAGGGGACGGCCGCAGACATCATTAAAAAAGCGATGCTGTTGGTGGATGAGTGGATTCAGGCAGAAGGCGAAGGCAAGGTTAAACTCCTGATGCAGGTTCACGATGAACTGGTATTTGAAGTCGAATCGTCATCTTTAAGCGAAATTGAAAGTAAAATACAAAAATTGATGGAATCTGCAGCAGAACTAGACGTACCGCTTGTTGCAGAAGCTGGTCACGGAGAGAACTGGGACGAGGCGCATTAGTCATAATTTGAGCTAAATGACCAAATTAACATGAGCCAGCGCACACTCGCTGGCTTTTTTTTGCCGTTAAAAAAGTTTATGCATCTAAAAGACTTATGTCTGTTAACAAAAATGTCATGAAAAAAAACTACAAAAATAGTTTCATTTTCTGATCAGTTGTTGTACATTAGAACGCGTAGGGTACAGAGGTAAGATGTTCTATCTTTCAGACCTTTTGTTTCACGTTATTGGATTAGGCTGATTCAGCCGCCCCAGTCAGTATTTGACTGGGGCGTTTTTTCTTGTGGCAAAGAAAATTTCCAAACGTCCTTAATTCCTCTCAAAGACGTCCCGTCATTACGAAATATCACAACACCATTCTGTAATTAAACGACCTTCACACTTTGTATAATTCTCAGGTTGAATCAAGCGTAGCCGCGACTAGGTATAATGAATCATAATTCTATGAAAAATAAGAAAAAGTTTGAATTATATGTGGGAAGAGGTCGTTGGTGGAGAGAAGTCTAGCTCACACTTTGCGTGGTAGGCGATTGCATTGTTTGCAGGCTTCGTAGATGCTTTGGACAAACAATAATACTAAATCTTCTCTCTCCCATTGCCCTGCCAGGATGGCGGGGCGTTTTGTTTCTAAGGAAGGCCTCTGCTCAGCTCTTTAACGCGCTGAATTAGCAGTGAGTTACTCCTCGCTATCACCTTCTTCAAGTTGTTCTAAATGCGCAAAAGCAGGTGCAAACCAAGTGTCTAGTTTGTTGCGTAGTTGGTCAACACCAATGCCTTTCAGAGATGAAAACGCATCTACTTGCACGTCGCCACCAAACGCCAAAGACGCTTCACGAATCTTCAATACTTGTGCTTTACGTGCGCCACTTTTTAGCTTGTCAGCTTTCGTCAGTAGCACTTGTACAGGGATACCCGATTCAACTGCCCACTGGATCAATTGTTGATCGAGATCTTTCATTGGGTGACGAATATCCATCAGAACAACCACGCCTTTTAAGCACTGGCGCTTCTGTAGGTATTCACCTAGTGACTTCTGCCACTTCTTTTTCATCTCAAGAGGTACTTGAGCAAAGCCGTATCCTGGAAGATCGACGATATGACAGCCTTCATCAACTTTGAAAAGGTTAATAAGCTGCGTACGACCTGGCGTTTTACTGGTTTTTGCCAGGGCTCTTTGGTTAGTTAGTCGGTTCAGTGAACTGGATTTACCAGCATTGGAGCGTCCTGCAAACGCAATTTCGATCCCTTCATCCTCTGGCAAGTGACGAATATCGGGTGCACTTGTTATGAAATGCGTGTTTTGATAATGAATTTTTACGCTCACTGTTAACTCCATCTCGACTTTGTGTAGTCGATTGATTACTTTTTTGTGAAATTGTGTAAAATAACCGTGCTCGGCATATGGCCACACATTGTACCATGATCGGTATTAATTGCCCGCGTTACCTTATTTTGTCCCTTTGACACCAATCTGTAGGGTTTTGCGAGGCGTATAGTGGTACTGGAAGCTTGATAATTATAATGGAATGTCATGAAAAAATTAGCGCTAATCTTGAGTCTTGTAGTCAGCTGCTCAGTATGGGCCCAAGGCGATATTGAAGCTGGTAAAGCAAAATCCCAAACGTGTGTAGCGTGTCATGGAGCAGACGGTAACAGTCAGCTAACGATGTACCCAAGCATCGCAGGACAGCACGCAAAATACATTGAAAAACAACTGAAAGATCTAAAGCTTGGTATGACAAGCAATGGCAAGCAAGGTCGCTATGATCCTGTGATGAGTGGCATGGCTATGCCTCTATCTGAGCAAGATATGGCGGATTTGGCTGCTTACTATGCTTCTATGCCAATCGCTCCAAACAGCACGCCTGAGAACGTTGTAGATCAGGGCAAGGTATTGTACATGGCTGGTGACGCAGAACGTGGTATTACAGCGTGTATTGCATGTCACGGCCCACGTGGTAACGGTACAGAGCTGTCTGGCTTCCCTAAAATTTCAGGGCAGCACGCAGAATACGTGAAGTCGCAGCTAGAAAAATTCCGCAGTGGCGACCGAGCGAACGATATGAACGCTATGATGCGTGATATCGCTAAGAAACTTAACGATGAAGACATCGACACACTGTCAAAATACGTCGGCGGCCTTCACTAATAACAATCCACGTTGCATAACTTAGCAGCCCAAAATAGTTTCTCTAACGCCAAACCGAGCAACCGATGCCTCTTCTTCTGAAGGGGCATTGTCGTTTTTGGTGATCTGGCTCTCATCGCTCTTCAAGTAAGCAAGGTGAGACATTGGCGAGTTGCCTAAGCGCATTGTGAGACATTTGCCATACTTGCGATCGCAGATTATCCGTAAGCTAGCTCTAACTATATGAAAATAAATGTTTTTAACTATTTCCATTTGTAAGTGACTAGAAAAAGTCTAAACCTTGGTTGTTTTCATTCGAGGCTAGGGTAAATTGTTCCTTGTCGACAGGATGACGACACAGGGATTTCAGACCAAGATGGTCTTCAAGGAAGTTTGGTAAGGGTTGCCAATATAATTAAAAGGATGTCGCTCGCACTAGGAGTGCGGGCAGATAGGGATGGTCAACTATTCTCAGGACGAGAAAACAAACGGACAGGGTTTAGGAAGAACTCGAGCAAATGGTTTTGCTAGGGAACGTGAAAACGCATCAGGATGATGACAAACAAGAATTAGCAGTGGAAGCACAAATAACAAATGGATATTTGTGAGGCGTTCAACGAATGCCAACAGTTTCACCCCTATGGTGATGGAAAGCGACAGGTCAGCCTGTCGCTTTTTTTACGTCTAGAGTCTGCTGATAAATGATAATCAATAGCATTTGTCTTGCTAAAGTTGTTGCGACCGATTATCATCTAGGCACTAAGGATGGGGGTGATCATGAATAATCGTATGAGTCGTCAAACGGAGCACTTGGATGTGCCAACCAAGCTACTACGACCGCTGTGGTATCGAAGCAGAGAAAGCCTTCTCGATGACGGTATTATTTATGACCCTATTGCTGCTCATGCCTGTCGTCGCTGCCAATTAGCACCAGATTGCCTTACGGGTAATGTTGATCAAAGCCAGCTCTTGCACGCTACCTTGACTCAGCTGTGTGACTTACAAGTGCAGCGCTTTTTGGAGACCAATCCTGACGGTTGGGTGATTAATGTAGGTGCCCGTCTCGATACTCGCTTTTACCGTCTTGATAATGGCAGATGTCATTGGGTAGAGGTGGATACCAATGAGCACCTGGTATGGCGTCAGCGACTGTTCCACAAAAGCGAGCGTTACACTCTGACCATAGGTTCCATCGATGATATGGGTTGGCTAAATTCACTTTCTATTCCGTCCGATAGACCCATCCTAGTCGTTTGTGAACAAGCGCTATTAGAGCGACGAGAAAATCGTATCGCGCACTTCATTCAAGCCATTGGTTGTCATTTTCAGCATGCGCAGGCCTGTCTCGTACTCGCCGGTGATCTTACTGATAGCCACCTAGGAAAGAAGATGGGATGCGAGTCCTACCAACATGGACTTCGAAAGCCCGTTCAAAAGCTTACCAATTGGTTGCCGTGGACCTACAAGACCTCTCTATTGTCACCTATTGACCAGCACTGTCAGCGCTGGTCTCGCTGGCAGCGGATATTGGCGAAATTGCCTTTGTATCGACATCGTCTCACGCCAAACATTGTTAATATCGAATGGTAAAAGCAGAACCTGTCATTAAATAACGATACTATAGCGGCTCAACCCTTTGTTTCTGCTGTGGCTTTACCAGTTGAAACTGTGCCAAGCTGGAGTGTCTGTGTTTCAACAATCTATCACCATACTTTCCAATCTACCCTTGCATCGTCGAGTTCTCCTACTCGCGATACCTATGGTGCTATCTAATATCACCGTCCCTCTGCTTGGACTCGTTGATGCCGCTGTAATTGGCCACCTTGAACACTCGTGGTACCTCGGTGGTGTGGCGCTTGGCAGTACCATGATCAGTGTGACATTTTGGTTGCTCGGATTTTTGCGAATGTCGACAACAGGTCTCACGGCTCAGTGTTTTGGCGCTGAGGACAATCGCTCTCTAGGGTTGGTCTTTCTGCAAGGTAGCGTGATGGCGCTTGGATTCGCACTGGTATTTTTGCTCCTGCATACCTTTATTGCTGATCTGATTTTCTCGCTGAGCTCAGCGAGTGAAGAAGTAAAGCACTACGGCTACCAGTACTTCGCCATTCGTGCATGGAGCGCACCGGCAGCACTGATGAATTTTGTACTGCTTGGTTGGCTACTTGGTACCCAAAACGCGAAGGCACCAATGTGGATGGTGATCATTACTAATGTGGTCAACATTGGCCTCGATGTATGGTTTGTCATTGGGTTGGGATGGAAAGTGGAAGGTGCGGCACTCGCGTCAGTGATTGCCGATTACTCCGGGTGTGCGTTTGGTCTTTGGTGCGTCATGCGAACCTGGCGTCCGCGAAATCTTCCTAAGCTACTGAGTTTGGTTTCGGAAGTCAGCCGAGGCATTGGCCGTTTCGTAAAGCTCAATCGAGACATTTTCCTACGCTCACTGTGCTTGCAAGCCACATTTAGTTTCATGACCTTCCAGGGTGCTGCATTTGGAGACGATATCGTGGCAGCCAATGCGGTACTCATGAGCTTTTTGATGATCATTTCCTATGGAATGGATGGTTTTGCTTACGCCATGGAAGCGATGGTTGGAAAAGCGATTGGCGCGAAGAGCCGAAGTGAGCTTGTTGACTCGCTCGTGGCTACCTTCTTCTGGAGTGTCGTGATCTGCCTAGTGTTGACCTTGGTTTTTGGCGCGTTAGGGCAAGGGCTTATTACCATGATTACCTCAATAGAGAGTGTTCAGATGGAGGCTGGGCACTATTTGCCATGGTTAATTGCTATGCCGCTAGTGTCGATGTGGTGCTTTCTATTTGATGGCATTTTTATTGGCGCCACAAAGGGCAAGGATATGAGAAACAGTATGTTTGTCGCGACGTGTTGCTTCTTTGGCGTTTTCTTTGCCGCGAGCAGTTTAGGCAATCATGCACTTTGGCTGGCGATGCTGACCTTTATGGGAATGCGCGGAGTGGGGCTAGGCGTGATATTTTGGCGTCAATGGAAGGGTAACCGGTTTTTGGTGAGTTAGGATTCTCAAATAATAAAGGCGACTTACTGTCGCCTTTATCGTTTTTTGTACAAGTCACTAATGGACTTAGAACAATCGGTTTAAGCCGTTAAGCGCAGCAACACGATATGCCTCTGCCATAGTTGGGTAGTTAAAGGTGGTATTCACAAAATACTCGATGGTATTTGCTTCACCTTTCTGTTCCATGATCGCTTGGCCGATGTGAATGATTTCCGCGGCGCGCTCACCAAAACAATGAATACCTAGGATTTCTTTCGTCTCTCTATGGAATAGGATCTTCAAGCTTCCGACATCTTTGCCTGCGATCTGTGCGCGCGCGAGATGTTTGAACGAAGAGCGACCTACCTCATAAGGGATTTTGGCCTCCGTTAACTCTTGCTCGGTTTTACCGACTGAGCTGATCTCTGGAATGGTGTAGATACCTGTTGGGATATCTTCAATCAATTTACCTTCAGCCTCGCCACGCGTAATCGCCTGTGCAACAAATCGACCTTGGTCATACGCCGCGCTTGCTAGGCTAGGGTAGCCAATCACATCCCCTACTGCGTAGATATGAGACACTTCGGTTTGATAATTCGTGTCGACTTTAAGCTGGCCACGAGAGTCCGCAATCAGACCCACAGCGTCTAGATTAAGCGCATCGGTATTACCGGTACGACCGTTGGCATACAGTAGGCAGTCGGCACGCATCTTCTTGCCGGAGTTTAGATGGATAATCACGCCATCTTCAGTGCCCTCAATCTTGGCGTAAGTTTCGTCATTACGAATCATCATGCCACTGTTCCAGAAGTGATAAGACAGAGAGTCCGACATCTCATTGTCTAAAAACGCTAATAGACGTTCACGCGTATTAATAAGATCGGTTTTCACATCCAAACCACGGAAAATCGACGCGTATTCACAACCAATCACACCTGCCCCATAGATGATGATGTGCCTTGGATCGTGCTCAAGTGACAAAATTGAGTCGCTGTCATAGATGCGTGGATGGTTAAAGTCGACATCTGCTGGGCGGTAAGGTCTTGAACCTGTTGCGATAACAAACTTGTCTGCAGAATACGTATCGACAGTGCCATCTGACTTGGTCACCTCTAGACTATTCTCGCTAACGAAGCGCGCAGTGCCGTAAAGTAGGGTACATTCATTGCGGTCGTAGAAACCTTGGCGCAATCTAGTCTGTTTATCGATGACAGTTTTAGCGTGCCCTAGAATATTGGAGAACGTTGAATGCAGACTGGTGTTATTGCCGCAAAATAGAGGGTTGCTGTTGAACTCAATGATGCGGCTAACCGCATGACGCAAAGCTTTAGAAGGGATGGTTCCCCAGTGTGTACACCCACCACCAACGCTGCTCTCTTTTTCGATGATCGCGACGTTTAGGCCAGCTTTAGTCAGCCCCATAGCAGCACCTTCACCACCCGGACCACTGCCTATCACGATGGCATCAAAATGTTTGGAGCGACTCATATAGTATCCTCGTTGTTTCCACACCGTTTGGCTCTTAGATAAACCATCAAGGCTTCTAGCCATGCCAACGATGCTTAGGGTTTTTACACTAACAATGGCGAAATTTTAACGGATTATTAACTTAGGTAAATATTACTGCATGAATAGAGTGTGAAAGATCACGCAGTTTTATTGAGACTTAGCATCGGATAAACGTTTGATGTATGTAAAGTAGTGACACTTACTCGAGTAGAGCCATAGGTTAATGAATTGAGATGCGTAAGCGTTTTTGATAAAAATCGCTATTCACACACTTATACAAAGTGACTATTCGCGCTATATTACAAGCACTCCCTCAATTGCCGTCATCGATGGTAACCAACAAGAGCATCTAGGTTATACATGAAATCAATGGGTATTCGTGCACAACAAAAAGAAAAAACGCGTCGTTCATTGATCGATGCTGCTTTTAGCCAATTGAGTGCTGATCGCAGTTTTTCGAACTTGAGCTTACGTGAAGTCGCGCGCGAAGCCGGTATCGCTCCAACCTCTTTCTATCGTCACTTTAAAGATATGGATGAGCTTGGATTGACCATGGTAGATGAAGGGGGGCTGCTGCTCAGGCAGTTAATGAGACAAGCGCGCCAACGTATTGTCAAAGAAGGCAGTGTGATCCGTACTTCGGTCGAGACGTTTATGGAGTTTATAGAAAGCAGTCCCAACGTGTTCCGCTTATTGCTACGCGAACGCTCTGGAACCTCTTTCGATTTTCGTGCCGCGGTGGCCCGAGAGATCCAACATTTTTCGGCTGAGTTAACCGAGTATTTGGTTAGCACAGGTATGGACCGCGACGAGGCATTTGCACAAGCAGAGGCTTCTGTCGTTCTCGTGTTCAGTTCAGGAGCAGAGGCATTAGACCTCAGCAAAAAAGAAAGATATGAACTGGCGGAGAGGTTAATTGTCCAACTTAGGATAGTGGCCAAAGGTGCACACTGGTATCGCAAAGAACGTGAAAGAAACCGTCAAAAAGAAGGGTAGAACTAATGTCCAATGAAGTGTCCTCCGAAAACCGCGACAGCGGTAAGAAAACCCTAGTACTCGCGCTTATTGCAGGTATGTGTGGTAATGCAATGTTGTCTTGGCTGACCATCAGCGAAGTGGCGTTCTCAATTTTCCCACTGATTGCGCTTGTGCTGTCAGTGCAAGCTCTCTATCAAGAGTATCTTAAAAATCCAATCCCAGAAGATTTCCCACTAGTGGGTCTAGCGGCTTTCTTTGTGGGCGCATTTGGCCACTCCGCCTTTACCAAGGCGCAGTATCCAGATGCCGGTTCCAACTTTTTCGCCATCATGGTGGTGCTGGTATTGCTATTTTGGATTGGCAAAAAGATGGGTTACATCCTCAAAGAAGCATAAGAGTGCTTCTTGGGTAATAAAAAACGAGCCGCGAATGGCTCGTTTTTTTGTATCGGAGGCTTGATACTTAGGCTTTACGCTCTAGTAAAACACCCGCTTCAATATGATGAGTGAACGGGAACTGGTCAAACAGTGCAAAACGTGTGATGTGGTGAGTTTCACCTAACACATCTAGGTTGTCTTTTAGGGTTTCTGGGTTACAAGAGATATATAGAATACGCTCATAGCCTTGAACCATCTTACAGGTATCGATATCCATGCCTGCGCGTGGCGGATCAACAAAAATCGTGTTGCAGTTGTAACTCTTCAGATCAACGTTTTGTTGTTGCAGACGTCGAAACTCACGCTTACCTTCCATTGCTTCAGTGAACTCTTCTGCTGACATACGAATGATCTGTACGTTATCAATCTTGTTCGCTGCAATGTTGTATTGTGCTGACTCTACCGATGGTTTTGCTAACTCAGTCGCTAGTACTCGTTCGAAGTTTTGCGCCAGCGCCAATGAGAAGTTACCGTTACCGCAATAAAGCTCGAGTAGGTCACCCTTGCTGTCTTGAGTGCAGTCGACGGCCCATTCCAGCATCTTTTGTGCGACCGGACCATTTGGCTGAGTGAAGCTGTTCTCTACTTGCTGGTAGTGGTATGGCTGACCATTTACATGCAGCGTCTCTACAACATAGTCTTGGTCCATCACTATCTTCATCTTACGAGCACGCCCAATTAGATTCAGCTTAAAGCCCTCATCATTCAAGCGCTGCTTCAATGCTTGCGCTTGTTCTTTCCATGCATCATCAAGTTGGCGATGGTAAAGAAGAGACACAAGGATTTCGCCGCTCATTGTCGATAGGAAATCAACCTGAAACAGCTTCTTTCTCAGAACCTCATTACCTTTCATGGCGTCCATCAGTAGCGGCATTAGGTCGTTGATAAGACGGCTAGCGGCTGGGAACTGATCAACACGGTATTTCTCACGAGTCTCTTGGTTAAACATGATGTAGTACATGTCGTCACCCTCGTGCCATACGCGGAATTCGGCACGCATGCGATAGTGCTTTTCTGGTGAAGTAAATACTTCGAGTTCAGGAGCAGAATACGGCGCCATCATATCGATCAAACGTTGAGATTTTTCTTCAAGTTGAACTTGATAGCCTTCTGGTGTGAAGTCGAGATTTGCCATGGTAATTGCCTATCGTCGTAATGAGTTATCTAAAAGGAGGGCAGATTTTATTCAATCTCCCGTCGTTGTCCAGTGTTTCCCCGAATTGTCTCGTATTCTAACCGCGCATTTATAGCTTAGTTCAATCCGTTATGGACAAATAATCAATCAGTTAATAACATGCGTCCCTAGCTGGTGTGAGAATCAACGACGACTCTCACTGAAAAGGGAATCTGGTGTAACTCCAGAACTGACGCGCAGCGGTAATAGAGAACGAACCCTCAAGAAGACACTGTTGATCAGACGGGAAGTCGAGGTAGTAGGCGGGGATAGGCATTATCCCTCTGCTCTAAAGTCCGAATACCTGCCAGCAATCGACTCGATGTAATAAAAGGAATGCTCGAGTCGTAAGGACTTACGCGATTTAGGACAACATAACGAATGAACAAATCATTTTTGGCGATAGCAGTGGCTGCATCGCTCTCTTCTTATGCTTCTTTTTCACTGGCAGAAGTATCGAGCCCAAGTACAAACTCCCCACAAGCGGATGAAACTGTCGTGGTAACCGCGAACCGTGTTGAGCAACAATTAAAAGATGTGCTCGCGCCCGTGGAGGTCGTAACTCGACAAGAAATCGATGCCATTCAGGCAAAATCGCTCTCTGAGGTATTACGACGACTACCAGGGGTTCAGATTGCTAGCCAAGGTGGCATTGGGCAAAACACAGAGCTTTACGTTCGAGGCCGTTCAACTAAAAACACTTTAGTACTCATTAATGGTGTACGTATCGGCAGTGCCACAACCGGCGCTGCAAATCTTTCGGCAATCCCTCTTGATGGTGTTCAGCGTATTGAGGTGATCAGAGGCGCTCGAGCAGCTGTGTATGGTTCAGATGCTGTAAGTGGTGTCGTTAACGTAATCACGACTAACCCTAATGGTTCACCAAGTAAGGTAAGAGCCGGGTTTGGAAGCTTCGGAAGCTATAACGTAGGCGGAACATTATCTTTAGGTGATGCACGTACAGGCTGGTTGAACCTGACCGCCACTCACCAGTCTAGCAATGGTTACAACGTGCAACCAACGAGTAGTAACCCGATTGATGCAGATGATGATGGTTATACAAGTCAATATCTGGTTCTAGATTCGGGTAAGAGACTGAATCAGAAGTGGCTTCTAAAAGCGAACGGTTACTATCAAAAGCATAATGTCGAATACGACAACCCTTGGACGGGCGTAGATAAAACGGATAGCGACTTATACAGTTTGAGTTTTGCTGGAGAGTATACCCGCAACAACTTTGATTCTTCGCTCGCGTTGACCACGAATCAAGATAAAGCTAAGTCTTATGGGCAAGGTGCTGCTGAGGGTACAATTTCAACTAATAGAGTTGCGGTTAATTGGAATAACAATCTACAAGTCAATGAGCAGCTGAAAGTGCTGGGTGGTATAGATTGGTATCAAGATAAAGTGGATAACACCACCAAAGCGATGACTAAAGACTCTAGAGATAATGGAGCAGTCTTTGCTGGCGCTATTTATACCCAAGGCATTGTGTCATTGGAAGGTAACGTACGATTCGATGACAATAGTGCTTATGGTAACTACACCACTTATCAGCTTGGGGGCGGTGTCAACGTAACAGAGAGTATTAAGCTAGTTGCGTTGCATGGCACAGCTTTTAAAGCGCCGACATTTAATGATCTCTACTGGCCAAAAGAGTGTGGATCTTGGGGGTGTTACGAGGGTAATCCAAACCTTGTCCCTGAAGAGTCTCAAACGTCAGAGATTGCGATTGAAGGCGACTACGATATTGCAGGTTTCCGTTTAGCGGCATATCAAAGTGACGTAGACAAAATGATCGCCAGTAATGGCTCAACGAACGTCAACATCAATAAGGCAAAGATCAAAGGAATTGAAGTAGCGACAAGCTTCCATACAGGCCCTATTGATCATCAAGTTTCCTACGACTATCTGGATGCAAAAGACGATACAACCGGGAAAGACCTTGTGAGACGAGCGCGTCACAGCGGTAAGTGGAACGCATCGTACAACATCGCTGCGTGGCGGTTTGACTTGAGTTACCTATATCAAGGGAAGCGTTATGATGATGCTTCAAACACCAGAGTGTTAGATCCATACTCTCTAGTAGATATCGCTGGTACTTACTATTTTGATAATGGGCTTAGCCTAGGCGCGAAAGTTGGCAACCTTCTAAATGAAGAGTACGAAACAGCAAGCGGCTATAAAACGCCAGAGCGTAACTACTATGTAAACGCGATATACGAATTTTAACCAAAACGCCGCCTCCAATCGCGAGGCGGTTTTTCTTTTTGGGAGAATCTATGAAAAACGTCATCATCAGCTGGTCCTCTGGCAAAGACTCCACACTTACCTTCGAACGCCTAATGGAATCATCCGACTATAACGTTGTTGGTTTATATACTACCCATGTTAAAGGCGAAGTTCCTTTCCAGGTAACTCCTCTAGACGTAGTCCAAATGCAAGCCGATAGATTAGGCATGCCTTTGGTGACTATCGAACTGCCGGAAGTATTCCCCGCGAATGACGTGTATCAGTCACTCGTTATAGAGGGCGTAAAGGCGTCTGGTTTGAACGTAGAGGGTATTGCGTTTGGCGATATGTTCTGCAACGGGATTGTGGAGTATCGGCGCAGTTATGTCGAACCTGCGGGACTAGAAGCGGTGTTCCCACTAGTGGGTGAAGACAGCCATGATTTGGCAAACGAAATTCTAGATAGGGGAATCGAAACCGTTCTGGTCACTGTAGATAGAAATGTACTCTCAGAATCACTTTGCGGAAAACGATATTCACGTGAACTGATTGATGGATTGCCAACGGGTGTTGACCCATGTGGGGAGGATGGTGAGTTTCACACTCTAGTTTGTAACTCGAAGTACTTTAGCCGCCCTATAGAGATTCAATCTCACTCAGTAGAATCAGCACAGCGCTTTAGCCACCTTAGATACGAAGTCGCATCTTAGAGCTCATGACAGGTTTACCGTCTATTCAGTAGTGAAGTATCATGTGTTCGAACGGGCAACATAAGCTTAATACGATAACGATGAATAGAAAAAACATCCTAATGTTTGATTCTGGTGTCGGTGGTCTCTCGGTGTTTCAAGAGATCGCCTCACTATTACCCAGCGAAAACTACTTTTATCTTTTTGACAACGAAGCCTACCCTTATGGCGAGTTGGCACCAGATGTGCTCGTGGACAGAACGTGTCGCTTGATTAGAAAAATGATGGTTCGTGAATCCATCGATATCGTAGTTATCGCCTGTAATACCGCGAGTACGATAGTGCTCCCGCATTTGAGAGAGTTACTGAGTATTCCAGTTGTCGGAGTTGTCCCGGCGATCAAACCAGCTTCATTACTATCGAAAAAAGCAGTTGGGCTCATTGCCACTCCAGCGACAATCACGCGCCAGTATACACACGACTTAATTCGGGATTTTGCAGACGACAAAGATGTTAAGCTTCTTGGTAATAGCCAGCTTGTCGATATGGCGGAAAAGAAACTAAGAAATCAAACGATCGATCTTGAGCAACTTAGAGAGATACTAAGTCCTTTGATTGGCAATATCGACGTTGCCGTTTTAGGGTGCACTCATTTCCCATTAATCAAACAAGAGATATCTATCGTTCTTGGTGGTAACGTTGAGTTGGTGGATTCTGGCTCAGCGATCGCACGCAGAGTAGAAAGCTTGCTTGAAATAAGAGAGCGAGAGAAAGGTTGCGGAAGAAGAGAGGTATTTAGTAGTGCTTCCCCTTATCAAGAAGAAGCACTAAATATTACGTTAAAGCAACTTGGCTTTAGTCCTGTTCAACTGATGACTCTGGATGTTTCGGATCGTTAGCAATACGAACCTTTAAAGTACGCTGCATATAATCCTTTTCGTTGAGCGCTTCGATCGCACCCTCAGCATCGGAGCTTGCCATAACAACAAAACCAAACCCACGGCGCTTACCTGTGCGCTTATCCTTCATTAGCCTTACAGCAAAAACTTCACCGTGCTCAGCAAATAACTCCTTCACATGGGATTCATTCGCTTTGTATGGAAGATTACCCACATAAAGCGTTTTAGTAGATTGAGATGAGTCTGTTGAGGTAGAAGGCGCAGCAGATGAAAACTTAACAACGAAAAATGTGGCTACTACACCAAGAACGAAAGCAACAGCTGGTGGAATGTCGGCGAACTGTGAAAACACAATACCGCCCAAAATAGCGATAGCTATAACCAGAAAAAGAGATTTATTGGAGTCCATATTAAAGTACTACTTATCTTATTGACGAATAATGGCATCTATCGTTAACAAATAGATACAAGAATATTACGTAGTTGAGGGTTATTTTTCCAATTAATTGGTGTGATGTATTTCAAATGTTGAATTTTTATCAAGAAACGCGGTCTTTGATGGCTTTTTGAACGAACGAAAATTAATTTGGAAAAAACACTTGTCATCGATGGAGTGATCTCTATAATGCCGCCTCACCGACACGGAGTGAGACGAAAGTCACAAAGCAGCGTCGGTTGAGAGAGAAAAGAAAGTTTGAAAAAACGCTTGACTCTCAAAACGGGAAGCGTAAGATACGCACCCCTAACGACGAGACGCGAAGCGGCTCGAGAGTTAGAAAATGTTCTTTAAAAATATAGACCTATCAATCTGTGTGGGCACTCGTTGATGATAATCAAATTAGATACCTCTCTTAATAAAGAGCGGTATCAAATTAGGTTTCAATGAAACGAAGTGGCCATTGAATCGAAAGATTCAGCACAGTCAATTCAAACATTACTTTATGTAATGTTCAGTATTCATTGAGCCGAACAAATCTTAAATTGAAGAGTTTGATCATGGCTCAGATTGAACGCTGGCGGCAGGCCTAACACATGCAAGTCGAGCGGAAACGAGTTAACTGAACCTTCGGGGGACGTTAACGGCGTCGAGCGGCGGACGGGTGAGTAATGCCTGGGAAATTGCCCTGATGTGGGGGATAACCATTGGAAACGATGGCTAATACCGCATAATAGCTTCGGCTCAAAGAGGGGGACCTTCGGGCCTCTCGCGTCAGGATATGCCCAGGTGGGATTAGCTAGTTGGTGAGGTAATGGCTCACCAAGGCGACGATCCCTAGCTGGTCTGAGAGGATGATCAGCCACACTGGAACTGAGACACGGTCCAGACTCCTACGGGAGGCAGCAGTGGGGAATATTGCACAATGGGCGCAAGCCTGATGCAGCCATGCCGCGTGTGTGAAGAAGGCCTTCGGGTTGTAAAGCACTTTCAGTCGTGAGGAAGGCGGTGTCGTTAATAGCGGCATCGTTTGACGTTAGCGACAGAAGAAGCACCGGCTAACTCCGTGCCAGCAGCCGCGGTAATACGGAGGGTGCGAGCGTTAATCGGAATTACTGGGCGTAAAGCGCATGCAGGTGGTTAGTTAAGTCAGATGTGAAAGCCCGGGGCTCAACCTCGGAACTGCATTTGAAACTGGCTGACTAGAGTACTGTAGAGGGGGGTAGAATTTCAGGTGTAGCGGTGAAATGCGTAGAGATCTGAAGGAATACCGGTGGCGAAGGCGGCCCCCTGGACAGATACTGACACTCAGATGCGAAAGCGTGGGGAGCAAACAGGATTAGATACCCTGGTAGTCCACGCCGTAAACGATGTCTACTTGGAGGTTGTGGCCTTGAGCCGTGGCTTTCGGAGCTAACGCGTTAAGTAGACCGCCTGGGGAGTACGGTCGCAAGATTAAAACTCAAATGAATTGACGGGGGCCCGCACAAGCGGTGGAGCATGTGGTTTAATTCGATGCAACGCGAAGAACCTTACCTACTCTTGACATCCTCAGAAGAGACTGGAGACAGTCTTGTGCCTTCGGGAACTGAGAGACAGGTGCTGCATGGCTGTCGTCAGCTCGTGTTGTGAAATGTTGGGTTAAGTCCCGCAACGAGCGCAACCCTTATCCTTGTTTGCCAGCACTTCGGGTGGGAACTCCAGGGAGACTGCCGGTGATAAACCGGAGGAAGGTGGGGACGACGTCAAGTCATCATGGCCCTTACGAGTAGGGCTACACACGTGCTACAATGGCGCATACAGAGGGCGGCCAACTTGCGAAAGTGAGCGAATCCCAAAAAGTGCGTCGTAGTCCGGATTGGAGTCTGCAACTCGACTCCATGAAGTCGGAATCGCTAGTAATCGTGGATCAGAATGCCACGGTGAATACGTTCCCGGGCCTTGTACACACCGCCCGTCACACCATGGGAGTGGGCTGCAAAAGAAGTGGGTAGTTTAACCTTCGGGAGGACGCTCACCACTTTGTGGTTCATGACTGGGGTGAAGTCGTAACAAGGTAGCCCTAGGGGAACCTGGGGCTGGATCACCTCCTTATACGAATAGATTATTGCGATGAGTGTTCACACAGATTGATTGGTTTATAGATTTAAGACACCGTGTCCCGTTCGTCTAGAGGCCTAGGACACCGCC
The DNA here is from genome assembly GCF_021441885.1 of Vibrio maritimus. Taxonomy (NCBI): domain Bacteria; kingdom Pseudomonadati; phylum Pseudomonadota; class Gammaproteobacteria; order Vibrionales; family Vibrionaceae; genus Vibrio; species Vibrio maritimus. The sequence continues at coordinate 3,388,790 of NZ_CP090438.1, read as the reverse complement.
CTTTCACGGCGGTAACAGGGGTTCGACTCCCCTACGGGATACCATCTTTAAGCGTTTTCTCTATTGAGAATTCTTAAAAATGGTTACTTCATTACGAAGTGATTAGTTCTTTAAAAATTTGGAAAGCTGACGAATAACATTTGATTAATGTTATTCAATTAAAAGTTCTCAAATCCTAATTCTTAGAATTAGGTACCAACACACATTCAAGTGTTCTTGGGAATCACGAAAGTGATTCATATTTGAGTCCGGCAAAATCGAGTCTGCATCATGTATAAAAATTGCAGACAACTTTGGTTGTTTACCAGTTTGTCTTCACTTTTCAAAAGTGAAAGCAAATGCACAATCTCAAGATTTCATCTGAAACTCTTTGGGGTTGTATGGTTAAGTGACTAAGCGTACACGGTGGATGCCTTGGCAGTCAGAGGCGATGAAAGGCGTAATAACTTGCGATAAGCTCAGATTAGGTAGTAATAACCTTTGAGTCTGGGATTCCTGAATGGGGAAACCCACCTGCATAAGCAGGTATCGCTGAGTGAATACATAGCTCAGCGAGGCGAACCGGGGGAACTGAAACATCTAAGTACCCCGAGGAAGAGAAATCAACCGAGATTCCGAAAGTAGCGGCGAGCGAAATTGGATTAGCCCTTAAGCTTTTAATGAGACAGGTGAAGGCTCTGGAAAGTGCCGCGATACAGGGTGATAGCCCCGTAACCGACATCTCATCATCAGTGAAATCGAGTAGGGCGGGACACGTGATATCCTGTCTGAATATGGGGGGACCATCCTCCAAGGCTAAATACTACTGACTGACCGATAGTGAACCAGTACCGTGAGGGAAAGGCGAAAAGAACCCCTGTGAGGGGAGTGAAATAGAACCTGAAACCGTGTACGTACAAGCAGTAGGAGCACCTTCGTGGTGTGACTGCGTACCTTTTGTATAATGGGTCAGCGACTTATATTCAGTGGCAAGGTTAACCGTTTAGGGGAGCCGTAGGGAAACCGAGTCTTAACTGGGCGTTCAGTCTCTGGATATAGACCCGAAACCAGGTGATCTAGCCATGGGCAGGTTGAAGGTTGAGTAACATCAACTGGAGGACCGAACCGACTAATGTTGAAAAATTAGCGGATGACTTGTGGCTAGGGGTGAAAGGCCAATCAAACCTGGAGATAGCTGGTTCTCCCCGAAATCTATTTAGGTAGAGCCTCGGACGAATACTACTGGGGGTAGAGCACTGTTAAGGCTAGGGGGTCATCCCGACTTACCAACCCTTTGCAAACTCCGAATACCAGTAAGTACTATCCGGGAGACACACGGCGGGTGCTAACGTCCGTCGTGGAGAGGGAAACAACCCAGACCGCCAGCTAAGGTCCCAAATTATAGCTAAGTGGGAAACGATGTGGGAAGGCTTAGACAGCTAGGATGTTGGCTTAGAAGCAGCCATCATTTAAAGAAAGCGTAATAGCTCACTAGTCGAGTCGGCCTGCGCGGAAGATGTAACGGGGCTAAGCTATAAACCGAAGCTGCGGCAATATACTTTGTATATTGGGTAGGGGAGCGTTCTGTAAGCCGTTGAAGGTGGATTGTAAGGTCTGCTGGAGGTATCAGAAGTGCGAATGCTGACATGAGTAACGATAAAGGGGGTGAAAAACCTCCTCGCCGGAAGACCAAGGGTTCCTGTCCAACGTTAATCGGGGCAGGGTGAGTCGACCCCTAAGGCGAGGCCGAAAGGCGTAGTCGATGGGAAACGGGTTAATATTCCCGTACTTCTTACAATTGCGATGGGGGGACGGAGAAGGCTAGGTGGGCCTGGCGACGGTTGTCCAGGTTCAAGTGCGTAGGCTTAAGAGTTAGGTAAATCCGGCTCTTTTTAAGGCTGAGACACGACGTCGAGCTACTACGGTAGTGAAGTCATTGATGCCATGCTTCCAGGAAAAGCCTCTAAGCTTCAGATTGTAAGGAATCGTACCCCAAACCGACACAGGTGGTCGGGTAGAGAATACCAAGGCGCTTGAGAGAACTCGGGTGAAGGAACTAGGCAAAATGGTACCGTAACTTCGGGAGAAGGTACGCTCCTCGCGGTGAAGTCCCTTGCGGATGGAGCTATGGGGAGTCGCAGATACCAGGTGGCTGCAACTGTTTATTAAAAACACAGCACTGTGCAAAATCGTAAGATGACGTATACGGTGTGACGCCTGCCCGGTGCCGGAAGGTTAATTGATGGGGTTAGACTTCGGTCGAAGCTCTTGATCGAAGCCCCGGTAAACGGCGGCCGTAACTATAACGGTCCTAAGGTAGCGAAATTCCTTGTCGGGTAAGTTCCGACCTGCACGAATGGCGTAATGATGGCCACGCTGTCTCCACCCGAGACTCAGTGAAATTGAAATCGCTGTGAAGATGCAGTGTACCCGCGGCTAGACGGAAAGACCCCGTGAACCTTTACTACAGCTTGGCACTGAACATTGACCCTACATGTGTAGGATAGGTGGGAGGCTTTGAAACTAGTACGCCAGTATTAGTGGAGCCGTCCTTGAAATACCACCCTTGTAGTGTTGATGTTCTAACGTCGACCCCTTATCGGGGTTGCGGACAGTGCCTGGTGGGTAGTTTGACTGGGGCGGTCTCCTCCCAAAGAGTAACGGAGGAGCACGAAGGTGGGCTAATCACGGTTGGACATCGTGAGGTTAGTGCAATGGCATAAGCCCGCTTGACTGCGAGAATGACAATTCGAGCAGGTGCGAAAGCAGGTCATAGTGATCCGGTGGTTCTGAATGGAAGGGCCATCGCTCAACGGATAAAAGGTACTCCGGGGATAACAGGCTGATACCGCCCAAGAGTTCATATCGACGGCGGTGTTTGGCACCTCGATGTCGGCTCATCACATCCTGGGGCTGAAGTCGGTCCCAAGGGTATGGCTGTTCGCCATTTAAAGTGGTACGCGAGCTGGGTTTAGAACGTCGTGAGACAGTTCGGTCCCTATCTGCCGTGGGCGTTGGAAGATTGAAGGGGGCTGCTCCTAGTACGAGAGGACCGGAGTGGACGAACCTCTGGTGTTCGGGTTGTGTCGCCAGACGCATTGCCCGGTAGCTAAGTTCGGAATCGATAACCGCTGAAAGCATCTAAGCGGGAAGCGAGCCCTGAGATGAGTCTTCCCTGGCACTTTAAGTGTCCTAAAGGGTTGTTCGAGACTAGAACGTTGATAGGCAGGGTGTGTAAGCGTTGTGAGGCGTTGAGCTAACCTGTACTAATTGCCCGTGAGGCTTAACCATACAACACCCAAAGGGTTTTGATGGACTCAAAGCAAGAACAAATTGAATGTGTAGAGAACACATAACAGCTTTCCAGATATTTTGGCTTTTAGCTTTTTTGAAAAGCTGAAAACCAAAGCAGAATTTGCTTGGCGACCATAGCGTTGTGGACCCACCTGACTCCATGCCGAACTCAGAAGTGAAACGCAATAGCGCCGATGGTAGTGTGGGGCTTCCCCATGTGAGAGTAGGACATCGCCAGGCTTTAATTTCGACTTTGCTTATTTGATAAGCAAGTCACCATAGAGTTCTAAATAAACTTAGAATTTTATGTTGACTTACAGAGTCAGTAGCGTATTATACGCATCCGCTTCAAGGGCAAGTCCTTGATAGCAAAGCTCTTTAACAATATAAACCTATCAATCTGTGTGGGCACTCGTTGATGATAATCAAATTAGAAGCTTCGGCTTCAAATTAGGTTTCAATGAAACGAAGTGACCATTGAATCGAAAGATTCAGCACAGTCAATTCAAACATTACTTATGTAATGTTCAGTATTCATTGAGCCGAACAAAATCTTAAATTGAAGAGTTTGATCATGGCTCAGATTGAACGCTGGCGGCAGGCCTAACACATGCAAGTCGAGCGGAAACGAGTTAACTGAACCTTCGGGGAACGTTAACGGCGTCGAGCGGCGGACGGGTGAGTAATGCCTGGGAAATTGCCCTGATGTGGGGGATAACCATTGGAAACGATGGCTAATACCGCATAATAGCTTCGGCTCAAAGAGGGGGACCTTCGGGCCTCTCGCGTCAGGATATGCCCAGGTGGGATTAGCTAGTTGGTGAGGTAATGGCTCACCAAGGCGACGATCCCTAGCTGGTCTGAGAGGATGATCAGCCACACTGGAACTGAGACACGGTCCAGACTCCTACGGGAGGCAGCAGTGGGGAATATTGCACAATGGGCGCAAGCCTGATGCAGCCATGCCGCGTGTGTGAAGAAGGCCTTCGGGTTGTAAAGCACTTTCAGTCGTGAGGAAGGCGGTGTCGTTAATAGCGGCATCGTTTGACGTTAGCGACAGAAGAAGCACCGGCTAACTCCGTGCCAGCAGCCGCGGTAATACGGAGGGTGCGAGCGTTAATCGGAATTACTGGGCGTAAAGCGCATGCAGGTGGTTAGTTAAGTCAGATGTGAAAGCCCGGGGCTCAACCTCGGAACTGCATTTGAAACTGGCTGACTAGAGTACTGTAGAGGGGGGTAGAATTTCAGGTGTAGCGGTGAAATGCGTAGAGATCTGAAGGAATACCGGTGGCGAAGGCGGCCCCCTGGACAGATACTGACACTCAGATGCGAAAGCGTGGGGAGCAAACAGGATTAGATACCCTGGTAGTCCACGCCGTAAACGATGTCTACTTGGAGGTTGTGGCCTTGAGCCGTGGCTTTCGGAGCTAACGCGTTAAGTAGACCGCCTGGGGAGTACGGTCGCAAGATTAAAACTCAAATGAATTGACGGGGGCCCGCACAAGCGGTGGAGCATGTGGTTTAATTCGATGCAACGCGAAGAACCTTACCTACTCTTGACATCCTCAGAAGAGACTGGAGACAGTCTTGTGCCTTCGGGAACTGAGAGACAGGTGCTGCATGGCTGTCGTCAGCTCGTGTTGTGAAATGTTGGGTTAAGTCCCGCAACGAGCGCAACCCTTATCCTTGTTTGCCAGCACTTCGGGTGGGAACTCCAGGGAGACTGCCGGTGATAAACCGGAGGAAGGTGGGGACGACGTCAAGTCATCATGGCCCTTACGAGTAGGGCTACACACGTGCTACAATGGCGCATACAGAGGGCGGCCAACTTGCGAAAGTGAGCGAATCCCAAAAAGTGCGTCGTAGTCCGGATTGGAGTCTGCAACTCGACTCCATGAAGTCGGAATCGCTAGTAATCGTGGATCAGAATGCCACGGTGAATACGTTCCCGGGCCTTGTACACACCGCCCGTCACACCATGGGAGTGGGCTGCAAAAGAAGTGGGTAGTTTAACCTTCGGGAGGACGCTCACCACTTTGTGGTTCATGACTGGGGTGAAGTCGTAACAAGGTAGCCCTAGGGGAACCTGGGGCTGGATCACCTCCTTATACGAATAGATTATTGCGATGAGTGTTCACACAGATTGATTAGGTTTGTAAAGATAAAGAGATTTTGTTTTTGCTGAAAAGCGAAAGCAGAAAATAGTAAGTGCCCAACACTTACTGCTTAGTGTCCCGTTCGTCTAGAGGCCTAGGACACCGCCCTTTCACGGCGGTAACAGGGGTTCGACTCCCCTACGGGATACCATTGGGTCGTTAGCTCAGTTGGTAGAGCAGTTGACTTTTAATCAATTGGTCGCAGGTTCGAATCCTGCACGACCCACCATTCTTTTCCACGAAGGAATGGCCTTTGTTTTACTTTTCTAAAGTAAAAACAATAGGAAACTTATGTGGGCGATTAGCTCAGTTGGGAGAGCACCTCCCTTACAAGGAGGGGGTCACTGGTTCGAGCCCGGTATCGCCCACCATTCTCTAAGTAATTTTGGATTAAGATTTTCCAAACCACTTCATTAAAACGTACGTGGTTGGGATTTTTGACGCTGAGATTCTTTAGAAAATGCATTAAGTTTGCATTGCTCTTTAAAAATTTGGAAAGCTGACGAATAAGAATTGATTATTCTTATTCAATTAAAAGTTCTCAAATCCTAATCTTTTGATTAGGTACCAACACACATTCAAGTGTTCTTGGGAATAGCGAAAGCTATTCATATTTGAGTCCGGCAAAATCGAGTCTGCACATGTATAAAAATGCAGACAACTTTGGTTGTTTGACCGTTTGCTTTCACTTTTCAAAAGTGAAGACAAATAGAAAGACCCTTTGGGGTTGTATGGTTAAGTGACTAAGCGTACACGGTGGATGCCTTGGCAGTCAGAGGCGATGAAAGGCGTAATAACTTGCGATAAGCTCAGATTAGGTAGTAATAACCTTTGAGTCTGAGATTCCTGAATGGGGAAACCCACCTACATAAGTAGGTATCGCTGAGTGAATACATAGCTCAGCGAGGCGAACCGGGGGAACTGAAACATCTAAGTACCCCGAGGAAGAGAAATCAACCGAGATTCCGAAAGTAGCGGCGAGCGAAATTGGATTAGCCCTTAAGCTTTTAATGAGACAGGTGAAGGCTCTGGAAAGTGCCGCGATACAGGGTGATAGCCCCGTAACCGACATCTCATCATCAGTGAAATCGAGTAGGGCGGGACACGTGATATCCTGTCTGAATATGGGGGGACCATCCTCCAAGGCTAAATACTACTGACTGACCGATAGTGAACCAGTACCGTGAGGGAAAGGCGAAAAGAACCCCTGTGAGGGGAGTGAAATAGAACCTGAAACCGTGTACGTACAAGCAGTAGGAGCACCTTCGTGGTGTGACTGCGTACCTTTTGTATAATGGGTCAGCGACTTATATTCAGTGGCAAGGTTAACCGTTTAGGGGAGCCGTAGGGAAACCGAGTCTTAACTGGGCGTTCAGTCTCTGGATATAGACCCGAAACCAGGTGATCTAGCCATGGGCAGGTTGAAGGTTGAGTAACATCAACTGGAGGACCGAACCGACTAATGTTGAAAAATTAGCGGATGACTTGTGGCTAGGGGTGAAAGGCCAATCAAACCTGGAGATAGCTGGTTCTCCCCGAAATCTATTTAGGTAGAGCCTCGGACGAATACTACTGGGGGTAGAGCACTGTTAAGGCTAGGGGGTCATCCCGACTTACCAACCCTTTGCAAACTCCGAATACCAGTAAGTACTATCCGGGAGACACACGGCGGGTGCTAACGTCCGTCGTGGAGAGGGAAACAACCCAGACCGCCAGCTAAGGTCCCAAATTATAGCTAAGTGGGAAACGATGTGGGAAGGCTTAGACAGCTAGGATGTTGGCTTAGAAGCAGCCATCATTTAAAGAAAGCGTAATAGCTCACTAGTCGAGTCGGCCTGCGCGGAAGATGTAACGGGGCTAAGCTATAAACCGAAGCTGCGGCAATATACTTTGTATATTGGGTAGGGGAGCGTTCTGTAAGCCGTTGAAGGTGAACTGTAAGGTTTGCTGGAGGTATCAGAAGTGCGAATGCTGACATGAGTAACGATAAAGGGGGTGAAAAACCTCCTCGCCGGAAGACCAAGGGTTCCTGTCCAACGTTAATCGGGGCAGGGTGAGTCGACCCCTAAGGCGAGGCCGAAAGGCGTAGTCGATGGGAAACGGGTTAATATTCCCGTACTTCTTACAATTGCGATGGGGGGACGGAGAAGGCTAGGTGGGCCTGGCGACGGTTGTCCAGGTTCAAGTGCGTAGGCTTGAGAGTTAGGTAAATCCGGCTCTCTTTAAGGCTGAGACACGACGTCGAGCTACTACGGTAGTGAAGTCATTGATGCCATGCTTCCAGGAAAAGCCTCTAAGCTTCAGATTGTAAGGAATCGTACCCCAAACCGACACAGGTGGTCGGGTAGAGAATACCAAGGCGCTTGAGAGAACTCGGGTGAAGGAACTAGGCAAAATGGTACCGTAACTTCGGGAGAAGGTACGCTCCTCGCGGTGAAGTCCCTTGCGGATGGAGCTATGGGGAGTCGCAGATACCAGGTGGCTGCAACTGTTTATTAAAAACACAGCACTGTGCAAAATCGTAAGATGACGTATACGGTGTGACGCCTGCCCGGTGCCGGAAGGTTAATTGATGGGGTTAGACTTCGGTCGAAGCTCTTGATCGAAGCCCCGGTAAACGGCGGCCGTAACTATAACGGTCCTAAGGTAGCGAAATTCCTTGTCGGGTAAGTTCCGACCTGCACGAATGGCGTAATGATGGCCACGCTGTCTCCACCCGAGACTCAGTGAAATTGAAATCGCTGTGAAGATGCAGTGTACCCGCGGCTAGACGGAAAGACCCCGTGAACCTTTACTACAGCTTGGCACTGAACATTGACCCTACATGTGTAGGATAGGTGGGAGGCTTTGAAACTAGTACGCCAGTATTAGTGGAGCCGTCCTTGAAATACCACCCTTGTAGTGTTGATGTTCTAACGTCGACCCCTTATCGGGGTTGCGGACAGTGCCTGGTGGGTAGTTTGACTGGGGCGGTCTCCTCCCAAAGAGTAACGGAGGAGCACGAAGGTGGGCTAATCACGGTTGGACATCGTGAGGTTAGTGCAATGGCATAAGCCCGCTTGACTGCGAGAATGACAATTCGAGCAGGTGCGAAAGCAGGTCATAGTGATCCGGTGGTTCTGAATGGAAGGGCCATCGCTCAACGGATAAAAGGTACTCCGGGGATAACAGGCTGATACCGCCCAAGAGTTCATATCGACGGCGGTGTTTGGCACCTCGATGTCGGCTCATCACATCCTGGGGCTGAAGTCGGTCCCAAGGGTATGGCTGTTCGCCATTTAAAGTGGTACGCGAGCTGGGTTTAGAACGTCGTGAGACAGTTCGGTCCCTATCTGCCGTGGGCGTTGGAAGATTGAAGGGGGCTGCTCCTAGTACGAGAGGACCGGAGTGGACGAACCTCTGGTGTTCGGGTTGTGATGCCGATCGCATTGCCCGGTAGCTAAGTTCGGAATCGATAACCGCTGAAAGCATCTAAGCGGGAAGCGAGCCCTGAGATGAGTCTTCCCTGGCGCTTTAAGCGTCCTAAAGGGTTGTTCGAGACTAGAACGTTGATAGGCAGGGTGTGTAAGCGTTGTGAGGCGTTGAGCTAACCTGTACTAATTGCCCGTGAGGCTTAACCATACAACACCCAAAGGGTTTTGATGGACTCAAAGCAAGAACTTTGAATGTGTATTTAGACTTTTAAATCAGTTTTCCAGATTTATTGTTTTCAGATTTTCAGAAAATCTGAAGGCAAAACAGAATTTGCTTGGCGACCATAGCGTTGTGGACCCACCTGACTCCATGCCGAACTCAGAAGTGAAACGCAATAGCGCCGATGGTAGTGTGGGGCTTCCCCATGTGAGAGTAGGACATCGCCAGGCTCTTATTTATTTTCACTTTTTTGAAAAGTGAAGACAAAAGGTTCGACTTTGCTTATTTGATAAGCAAGTCACCATAGAGTTCTAAATAAACTTAGAATTTTATGTTGACTTACAGAGTCAGTAGCGTACTATACGCGTCCTGCTTAAGTGCTAAGGCACTGAAAGCTCTCTCTTTTTAGAGAATTGCTCTTTAACAATATAAACCTATCAATCTGTGTGGGCACTCGTTGATGATAATCAAATTAGATACCTCGGTATCAAATTAGGTTTCAATGAAACGAAGTGACCATTGAATCGAAAGATTCAGCACAGTCAATTCAAACATTACTTTTGCTATTTATTAGCGAAGGGAATGTTCAGTATTCATTGAGCCTCCCCTATTTATTTAGGGAATCAAAACTTTAAATTGAAGAGTTTGATCATGGCTCAGATTGAACGCTGGCGGCAGGCCTAACACATGCAAGTCGAGCGGAAACGAGTTAACTGAACCTTCGGGGAACGTTAACGGCGTCGAGCGGCGGACGGGTGAGTAATGCCTGGGAAATTGCCCTGATGTGGGGGATAACCATTGGAAACGATGGCTAATACCGCATAATGCCTTCGGGCCAAAGAGGGGGACCTTCGGGCCTCTCGCGTCAGGATATGCCCAGGTGGGATTAGCTAGTTGGTGAGGTAATGGCTCACCAAGGCGACGATCCCTAGCTGGTCTGAGAGGATGATCAGCCACACTGGAACTGAGACACGGTCCAGACTCCTACGGGAGGCAGCAGTGGGGAATATTGCACAATGGGCGCAAGCCTGATGCAGCCATGCCGCGTGTGTGAAGAAGGCCTTCGGGTTGTAAAGCACTTTCAGTCGTGAGGAAGGCGGTGTCGTTAATAGCGGCATCGTTTGACGTTAGCGACAGAAGAAGCACCGGCTAACTCCGTGCCAGCAGCCGCGGTAATACGGAGGGTGCGAGCGTTAATCGGAATTACTGGGCGTAAAGCGCATGCAGGTGGTTAGTTAAGTCAGATGTGAAAGCCCGGGGCTCAACCTCGGAACTGCATTTGAAACTGGCTGACTAGAGTACTGTAGAGGGGGGTAGAATTTCAGGTGTAGCGGTGAAATGCGTAGAGATCTGAAGGAATACCGGTGGCGAAGGCGGCCCCCTGGACAGATACTGACACTCAGATGCGAAAGCGTGGGGAGCAAACAGGATTAGATACCCTGGTAGTCCACGCCGTAAACGATGTCTACTTGGAGGTTGTGGCCTTGAGCCGTGGCTTTCGGAGCTAACGCGTTAAGTAGACCGCCTGGGGAGTACGGTCGCAAGATTAAAACTCAAATGAATTGACGGGGGCCCGCACAAGCGGTGGAGCATGTGGTTTAATTCGATGCAACGCGAAGAACCTTACCTACTCTTGACATCCTCAGAAGAGACTGGAGACAGTCTTGTGCCTTCGGGAACTGAGAGACAGGTGCTGCATGGCTGTCGTCAGCTCGTGTTGTGAAATGTTGGGTTAAGTCCCGCAACGAGCGCAACCCTTATCCTTGTTTGCCAGCACTTCGGGTGGGAACTCCAGGGAGACTGCCGGTGATAAACCGGAGGAAGGTGGGGACGACGTCAAGTCATCATGGCCCTTACGAGTAGGGCTACACACGTGCTACAATGGCGCATACAGAGGGCGGCCAACTTGCGAAAGTGAGCGAATCCCAAAAAGTGCGTCGTAGTCCGGATTGGAGTCTGCAACTCGACTCCATGAAGTCGGAATCGCTAGTAATCGTGGATCAGAATGCCACGGTGAATACGTTCCCGGGCCTTGTACACACCGCCCGTCACACCATGGGAGTGGGCTGCAAAAGAAGTGGGTAGTTTAACCTTCGGGAGGACGCTCACCACTTTGTGGTTCATGACTGGGGTGAAGTCGTAACAAGGTAGCCCTAGGGGAACCTGGGGCTGGATCACCTCCTTATACGAATAGATTATTGCGATGAGTGTTCACACAGATTGATTAGGTTTATGAATTAAAGACGATGCTTGGGTCTGTAGCTCAGGTGGTTAGAGCGTTCGCCTGATAAGCGAGAGGTCGGTGGTTCAAGTCCACTCAGACCCACCAATCTTCCTCCCAGATGATTGGCGGTAAGCATCAAACACTGATGGGGCTATAGCTCAGCTGGGAGAGCGCCTGCCTTGCACGCAGGAGGTCAGCAGTTCGATCCTGCTTAGCTCCACCATCTTTAAGTGTTTTCTCTTTGAGAATATTTAAAAATGGTTCTTTATGAATCAAGCTCTTTAAAAATTTGGAAAGCTGACGAATAACATTTGATTAATGTTATTCAATTAAAAGTTCTCAAATCCTAGATGATTTAATCATTTAGGTACCAACACACATTCAAGTGTTCTTGGAATTTGAGTCCGGCAAAATCGAGTCTGCACATGTATAAAAATGCAGACAACTTTGGTTACGTAACAAAGACCCTTTGGGGTTGTATGGTTAAGTGACTAAGCGTACACGGTGGATGCCTTGGCAGTCAGAGGCGATGAAAGGCGTAATAACTTGCGATAAGCCCAGATTAGGTAGTAATAACCTTTGAGTCTGGGATTCCTGAATGGGGAAACCCACCTGCATAAGCAGGTATCGCTGAGTGAATACATAGCTCAGCGAGGCGAACCGGGGGAACTGAAACATCTAAGTACCCCGAGGAAGAGAAATCAACCGAGATTCCGAAAGTAGCGGCGAGCGAAATTGGATTAGCCCTTAAGCTTTTAATGAGACAGGTGAAGGCTCTGGAAAGTGCCGCGATACAGGGTGATAGCCCCGTAACCGACATCTCATCATCAGTGAAATCGAGTAGGGCGGGACACGTGATATCCTGTCTGAATATGGGGGGACCATCCTCCAAGGCTAAATACTACTGACTGACCGATAGTGAACCAGTACCGTGAGGGAAAGGCGAAAAGAACCCCTGTGAGGGGAGTGAAATAGAACCTGAAACCGTGTACGTACAAGCAGTAGGAGCACCTTCGTGGTGTGACTGCGTACCTTTTGTATAATGGGTCAGCGACTTATATTCAGTGGCAAGGTTAACCGTTTAGGGGAGCCGTAGGGAAACCGAGTCTTAACTGGGCGTTCAGTCTCTGGATATAGACCCGAAACCAGGTGATCTAGCCATGGGCAGGTTGAAGGTTGAGTAACATCAACTGGAGGACCGAACCGACTAATGTTGAAAAATTAGCGGATGACTTGTGGCTAGGGGTGAAAGGCCAATCAAACCTGGAGATAGCTGGTTCTCCCCGAAATCTATTTAGGTAGAGCCTCGGACGAATACTACTGGGGGTAGAGCACTGTTAAGGCTAGGGGGTCATCCCGACTTACCAACCCTTTGCAAACTCCGAATACCAGTAAGTACTATCCGGGAGACACACGGCGGGTGCTAACGTCCGTCGTGGAGAGGGAAACAACCCAGACCGCCAGCTAAGGTCCCAAATTATAGCTAAGTGGGAAACGATGTGGGAAGGCTTAGACAGCTAGGATGTTGGCTTAGAAGCAGCCATCATTTAAAGAAAGCGTAATAGCTCACTAGTCGAGTCGGCCTGCGCGGAAGATGTAACGGGGCTAAGCTATAAACCGAAGCTGCGGCAATGCATTTATGTATTGGGTAGGGGAGCGTTCTGTAAGCCGTTGAAGGTGAACTGTAAGGTTTGCTGGAGGTATCAGAAGTGCGAATGCTGACATGAGTAACGATAAAGGGGGTGAAAAACCTCCTCGCCGGAAGACCAAGGGTTCCTGTCCAACGTTAATCGGGGCAGGGTGAGTCGACCCCTAAGGCGAGGCCGAAAGGCGTAGTCGATGGGAAACGGGTTAATATTCCCGTACTTCTTACAATTGCGATGGGGGGACGGAGAAGGCTAGGTGGGCCTGGCGACGGTTGTCCAGGTTCAAGTGCGTAGGCTTAAGAGTTAGGTAAATCCGGCTCTTTTTAAGGCTGAGACACGATGTCGAGCTACTACGGTAGTGAAGTCATTGATGCCATGCTTCCAGGAAAAGCCTCTAAGCTTCAGATTGTAAGGAATCGTACCCCAAACCGACACAGGTGGTCGGGTAGAGAATACCAAGGCGCTTGAGAGAACTCGGGTGAAGGAACTAGGCAAAATGGTACCGTAACTTCGGGAGAAGGTACGCTCCTCGCGGTGAAGTCCCTTGCGGATGGAGCTATGGGGAGTCGCAGATACCAGGTGGCTGCAACTGTTTATTAAAAACACAGCACTGTGCAAAATCGTAAGATGACGTATACGGTGTGACGCCTGCCCGGTGCCGGAAGGTTAATTGATGGGGTTAGACTTCGGTCGAAGCTCTTGATCGAAGCCCCGGTAAACGGCGGCCGTAACTATAACGGTCCTAAGGTAGCGAAATTCCTTGTCGGGTAAGTTCCGACCTGCACGAATGGCGTAATGATGGCCACGCTGTCTCCACCCGAGACTCAGTGAAATTGAAATCGCTGTGAAGATGCAGTGTACCCGCGGCTAGACGGAAAGACCCCGTGAACCTTTACTACAGCTTGGCACTGAACATTGACCCTACATGTGTAGGATAGGTGGGAGGCTTTGAAACTAGTACGCCAGTATTAGTGGAGCCGTCCTTGAAATACCACCCTTGTAGTGTTGATGTTCTAACGTCGACCCCTTATCGGGGTTGCGGACAGTGCCTGGTGGGTAGTTTGACTGGGGCGGTCTCCTCCCAAAGAGTAACGGAGGAGCACGAAGGTGGGCTAATCACGGTTGGACATCGTGAGGTTAGTGCAATGGCATAAGCCCGCTTGACTGCGAGAATGACAATTCGAGCAGGTGCGAAAGCAGGTCATAGTGATCCGGTGGTTCTGAATGGAAGGGCCATCGCTCAACGGATAAAAGGTACTCCGGGGATAACAGGCTGATACCGCCCAAGAGTTCATATCGACGGCGGTGTTTGGCACCTCGATGTCGGCTCATCACATCCTGGGGCTGAAGTCGGTCCCAAGGGTATGGCTGTTCGCCATTTAAAGTGGTACGCGAGCTGGGTTTAGAACGTCGTGAGACAGTTCGGTCCCTATCTGCCGTGGGCGTTGGAAGATTGAAGGGGGCTGCTCCTAGTACGAGAGGACCGGAGTGGACGAACCTCTGGTGTTCGGGTTGTGATGCCAATCGCATTGCCCGGTAGCTAAGTTCGGAATCGATAACCGCTGAAAGCATCTAAGCGGGAAGCGAGCCCTGAGATGAGTCTTCCCTGGCACTTTAAGTGTCCTAAAGGGTTGTTCGAGACTAGAACGTTGATAGGCAGGGTGTGTAAGCGTTGTGAGGCGTTGAGCTAACCTGTACTAATTGCCCGTGAGGCTTAACCATACAACACCCAAAGGGTTTTGATGGACTCAAAGCAAGAACAAATTGAATGTGTATGAGAATGCATTAACAGCTTTCCAGATATTTTGGCTTTTAGCTTTTTTGAAAAGCTGAAGACCAAAGCAGAATTTGCTTGGCGACCATAGCGTTGTGGACCCACCTGACTCCATGCCGAACTCAGAAGTGAAACGCAATAGCGCCGATGGTAGTGTGGGGCTTCCCCATGTGAGAGTAGGACATCGCCAGGCTTTAAATTTTAAAGAGCCCGTTTGAAAAGACGGGCTTTTTTAGTCCTGAAGGACAACCACTATGCTGATATAGCTCAGGTGGTAGAGCGCATCCTTGGTAAGGATGAGGTCCCCAGTTCGAGTCTGGGTATCAGCACCAGTATTTAGAGTCATCTTGCAGAGCAAGGTGCACCAAGCAAGATTTTGTTTGGCGACCATAGCATTGTGGACCCACCTGATTCCATGCCGAACTCAGAAGTGAAACGCAATAGCGCCGATGGTAGTGTGGGGCTTCCCCATGTGAGAGTA
Organism: Vibrio maritimus; assembly: GCF_021441885.1. Classification (NCBI taxonomy): domain Bacteria; kingdom Pseudomonadati; phylum Pseudomonadota; class Gammaproteobacteria; order Vibrionales; family Vibrionaceae; genus Vibrio; species Vibrio maritimus. The sequence goes on along the minus strand of NZ_CP090438.1, from coordinate 3,373,603 downwards.
GGACATCGCCAAGCTTAAATTCCACGCCTCAGCAAAAGCTGGGGCGTTTTCGTATCTAGCGTATGATCATACTAATGTTTTGCTTAAAAGGTAGAGTGTGTCTTGCGGATCGCCGCACCGCCCACGTGAGAGTAGGACATCGCCAGACTTTAATTTCCACGCCTCAGCAAAAGCTGGGGCGTTTTCGTATCTAGCGTATGATCATACTAATGTTTTGCTTAAAAGGTAGAGTGTGTCTTGCGGATCGCCGCACCGCCCACGTGAGAGTAGGACATCGCCAAGCTTTATTTCCACGCCTCAGCATCTGCTGGGGCGTTTTTGTATCCGCATATTTTCTTATTTATTCAATTACTCCCCTACTATTTCAACTCTGACTCACTATACCTTGACGGTTTAAGTTAAACTTTAATCATGTTACTGAATTAGCTATGTATTATGAGTGCGACATTACCCTTTATTATCTCAGGTGGTCCTGGATCAGGAAAAACAACGCTTTTAGAGGCTTTAGGAAACGAAGGCTACGACGTATATCCAGAGATCCCGCGATTACTCATAGAAGAGCAGTCTAAGCTTGAAGGTGGCGTATTGCCTTGGCAGCAGCTTGGGTTATTTGCGGATATGTGTTTTGAGCAAATGCTGGATCAGCGAAACAAAGCACAGCTGTCTGAACAACTAAGCTTTGTTGACCGTGCCATTCCTGATGTCTGCGCCTATCTATCATTTGGAGACTTACCGGTGTCAGAAACTATTGGCAGCGAGGCAGCTAATGGTTATCAAAAGATCGTCCTGTTTTGTAAGCCTACTCTAGAGACCTATGTCCAAGACGATGTACGCCCGTATCCCTTCGAAGAAGCTCTGAGTATTCACGAATCACTTTGCGACACTTATCAAAGCTTGGGATATAGAGTTGTTGATGTCCCTTTAATGTCAGTAGCTAAGCGAGTCGAGTTTGTTTTGAATCAGTGTAAGAATCAGCTCACAACTGACGTTATCGCAACACAAGTTAGCAAGGAGTGCTAGATTGAACATGCGCGACAAAATCCCCCAACAATTTATTCAGCCAATCTCTATCTTAGTAAGCTTTGTTCGCTATCTCGTGCAGCGCATGGCTCACGATAGGGTCAACGTGAATGCGGGTTATCTTGCTTATATTACCCTGCTTTCTATCGTTCCTATGCTGACGGTATTGCTGTCGGTACTATCGTCTTTTCCTATCTTTGCTAATGTTGGCGAGACACTACAGAACTTCATTATTCAACATTTTGTACCAGCAGCCGGGGATGCGGTCTATGGTGCATTAACTGAATTCGTCTCTAATACCGGAAGGATGACGGCGATTGGTAGTGCGTTTTTGTTTGTCGCTGCAGTGACGCTTATCTCCAATATCGATAACAACCTTAACTATATCTGGCGAGTCAAAAAGAAACGTCGCCGGGTATTTTCATTCTCGATGTATTGGATGATTCTGACTCTTGGGCCTATTTTGGTGGGTGCCAGTATTGTTGGTACCTCCTATGTTACGTCATTAAAGATACTTGAACACCAAATCCTAAGTGGAGCGTTTAGCTTCTTCATTAACTGGCTCCCTGCGTTCTTAGCGATGTTAGCATTTACCGGGCTTTACATGTTGGTACCGAATAAAAAGGTCTATCTAAGTCATGCCTTAATAGGTGCTGTGATTGCCACGCTGCTGTTTGAAATCAGTAAGAAGGGCTTCGCATATTACATTACTCAGTTTCCGTCATATCAGCTTATCTATGGGGCCATTGCGGCAATTCCAATCCTGTTTTTGTGGATCTATCTGTGCTGGTTCATCGTGCTAATTGGTGCTGAGTTTACCGCAGCACTTGGAGAGAAAGAACACTGGCGACCAAAGTGCACCATGTTACAATCGACAGCCAATCAAAAAGAATTCACCAATAAGGAACGACTAAGTGATAGCACTGATACAGAGAGTGAGTGAGTCCTCTGTCAAAGTAGACGGCGAAGTAGTTGGTGAGATCGGCAAGGGCTTATTAGTGCTACTTGGCGTAGAGAAGGAAGATGACGAAGCTAAGGCGAAGCGCCTAGTTGAGCGTGTCACCACTTACCGTGTTTTTGAAGATGACGCCGGCAAGATGAATCTGAGTGTGAAGGATGTTGGTGGTAGCGTCTTAGTGGTATCGCAATTTACGCTTCCAGCCGATACAAAGAAAGGTACTCGAGCGGGCTTCTCAAGAGGTGCGCATCCAACTGATGCGGAGCGCCTTTACGACTATTTTTCGGATCGTTGCCTAGAGATACTCCCTACAGAGCGTGGTCAATTTGCCGCGGATATGAAGGTGTCTCTAGTGAATGATGGTCCCGTAACTTTTTGGTTGCAGGTATAAACGAGTAACGCTTTAGGTTTACATGCGAAAGGATATCTATGTTTAAACTCATTACTCCAAAGACTGAGAATCAACTCGCCAAGTATTACCACTTCCGTTGGCAAATGCTGCGAGAACCGTGGCGTTTGCCTGTGGGTTCGGAGCGCGATGAGTATGATGAAATGAGTCATCACCGTATGATTGTCGATGGTCGAGGAAGACCCATGGCAATCGGTCGCTTGTACATTACCCCAGACAACGAAGGTCAGATCCGTTATATGGCGGTTAAAAATAGCCGCCGTAACAAGGGTATGGGGTCTTTAGTACTCGTTGCTCTAGAGTCTTTTGCTCGTCAAGAGGGCGTTAAGAGACTTGTTTGTAACGCTCGAGAGGATGCTATCTCCTTTTACGAAACCAATGGGTTTAGTAGTCAGGGAGAGCTCAACGATCAGAAGGGCCCGGTTCGTCACCAACAGATGGTCAAACAACTTGACCCGCTTGCAAAAGTGTTACGACGTCCGGAATGGTGCGCCGAGTTGCAAGACCGCTGGGAACAACAGATCCCAATCAGTGACAAGATGGGCATTAAGATTAATCAATACACGGGCTATCGCTTTGAGTGCAGTGCCCAATTGAACCCTAATCTGAACCCTCATAACACTATGTTTGCCGGTTCGGCATTTACTCTAGCGACCTTAACTGGCTGGGGAATGACGTGGCTGCTTATGCGTGAGCGCGGATTGGTTGCCGATATTGTTCTGGCAGACAGTCGAATTCGCTACAAACACCCAGTGGAGTCTAGTCCGGTTTCTGTTACGTCTCTTGATGGAATTAGTGGTGACTTGGATAGGCTTGCGGCAGGTAAGAAGGCACGTATCGTCATCAATGTCACCATCTATAGTGGTGATAGCCCCGCGGTGGAGTTCGTTGGGACCTATATGCTGTTACCCAACTACCAAGACAAGCTGCTATCGAGCTAATAGAAAAACCCCTATCTTATAGATAGGGGTTTTGTTTAAGGACAGGCGTCTAAAGGAGAGGAGACCACCTCTCCGGTCAGAATGTGTAGTTCGTATTCGGCCTTGCAAGTCTCGGTTAACTTAATGGTGACCGCTTGCATCGACTGGGAATGAAGGTCTATTGAATCGCCCGCAGAGCCCTCAATGTCCCCCCCAGATATTTCTAGAGACTCCAACTCTATTACCCCTCTGTCAGCCGTCATCTTGAGGGGCGTAACCTCCAGTGCTTGAGGCTGCTCCGAATGTCGGGTTTGGATTTCAGTGTTGTAAAAGCTACTGCTTAGGCTACCTGACAGCGTCTGTGAAAGAGAGAGGTTATCTGCGATAAGGGCGCTGATATCGAGGTCTAAATCCGCGGTACCTGTCAGTTGAATGTCATCAGAATCAAACAAGTACTGCGTCAATGCGAGAGGGAGGGAAAATGCTTTCGCATTAAGTGCGAGAGGCTGACTCGGTGCACCAAAATCTAAACTTGCCGTCGAGGTAAAGTAGCCTTGCTCGAATGGGATGAAGAGACGGTTTAACTGCCATTTTCCTTCTTTGCTTTCTGTCTCCATGATGACCTGGTTAGCAAGTATCTTATCAATACTGGCGCTATTAGCCGATGCTGTTGCTTTGCCTTGCCAGAGTCCCCATTGATAGTCTCTTTTTAGCAGTAAGTCAGAAGCTTCCATATTAAATCCAGTGACTTGCCAAAATGGCTTTGTCGAAAGCTGAATCCATTGTGAGCGGTTGATAGCAACGCGATCAATGGCGACGGATTTGAGATCATCAATGCTCACATCTGCAAACAGGTCTAATAGAGAAGGTTTGTCTCCCTCTTGAATGTATTTAACGCCATCTACTTCAAGTTTATCGAGCTTTATTTCATTGGGCTTCAAGTAGCCGGAAAGCTGGATGCGACCCTGCTCTAGTTGGGTATCGAGGTCCGCAACCTCTATTCGCTCTTCATTTGCGTAAACCTCTAGAGTTGGTTCGATGAACTCAAAGCCGCGCCATATGAGTTGGTCTGCATCAACAGAGATATAGGCTTCGGATTGTTTCCAAAGCGATTTATCCAAATCAATATTCTCTAAAGAAGCGCTGATGTTGTCGACGGTCATATCATGATTGCTTAGCGTTGAGTTGAGAATATCTAAGCTATTGATATGACCCACGTGCTCCTTAAGAATTGAAAGTAATGGATCATCTTGGGCTGTGGCATCTAAGTCCAATCGATCTATTGTGGTATTGACCAGTGACCAACGTCCATTTTGTATTTGTGCTTGTGTCGAGATACTGGATTTATTCCATGTAAACGAGGCACCGAGTATTTTGCTGTTATCGCCATCCAACTCCCCATCGACTAATAGGTTTCGCAGCGAAGAGCCTTGATAGTAGAACTGAGAGGCTTGAAGCTGCACGTTTCCTTTGCTGGTTATGACACTATCGCCAAACTCGATGCCGGTTAGCTGTAGTCGAAGATCGTTGATGATCATCTCGCCATGGCTGTAATCAATATGATCGAGTGCGATATTCTCGATCTGCCATTGTTTTAGCAGCGTTATTGATGGTGTCTGCGATGCGGATAATGATGCGCCGTCGATCAAGAGCTCATGAATAGTGATCGGCTGTTTGGTAGAGAGCTGAGTAGATAGCCAGACGGAAAGCTCAGCGACTTCCACAGGCTGCTGATCAGGAAGCTCAAATCGAGCGTTCTGGAAAATGACCTGATTTGGATAATGGTATTGAATCGATTCGCTTTTAACGTGAATGCCGAGTCCTTTATCTAGGGTATAGATCACCATCGGTTTTGCATATTGGGTATGCAGTAAACCGAACACGATCAATATGGTCAGTAGACCCAGTGCCAATACGGCGACAAACAGCGCAACAATCTTTCTTACCACGAAACGTATGTCCAAGCTTTCAACATAAACAATAATTTAGCGCGTATAGCGCAAAAAAGCCCCTCAAATTGAGGGGCTGGTATTAAAAAGTTGGATATCTATCCAAGTATTAGTCGAGCTGAGGACCCGCTGCTACCAATGACTTACCTTCGTCGTTATCCGTGTACTTATCGAAGTTGTTGATAAAGCGCTGTGCAAGATCTGCTGCTTTGCTTTCCCACTGAAGCGGGTCAACGTAAGTTTCACGAGGATCTAGGATCGCAGGGTCGACACCTGGAAGTGAAGTCGGAACTTCTAGGTTGAATACAGGGATGTTCTTGGTTTCTGCTTTCTCGATAGAGCCATCTAGGATCGCATCGATAATGCCACGTGTATCTTGGATAGAGATACGTTTGCCTGTGCCATTCCAACCAGTGTTAACCAAGTAAGCTTCAGCACCTGCAGCTTCCATGCGTTTAACTAACACTTCCGCGTACTTAGTTGGGTGAAGTGTCAAGAACGCCGCACCGAAACAAGCAGAGAAGGTTGGTGTTGGCTCTGTAATACCACGCTCAGTACCGGCTAGTTTCGCAGTGAAGCCTGATAGGAAGTGGTACTTGGTTTGCTCTGGCGTCAGTTTAGAAACCGGAGGTAGTACGCCGAATGCATCAGCAGAAAGGAAGATCACTTTATTCGCATGACCACCTTTTGATACCGGCTTAACGATATTCTCGATGTGGTGAAGTGGATAAGAAACACGGGTGTTCTCTGTCTTCGAGCCGTCATCAAAATCGATAGAGCCGTCATTGCGAACCGTTACGTTCTCTAGCAACGCATCGCGGCGGATAGCGTTATAGATGTCTGGCTCAGCTTCTTTAGATAGGTTGATTGTTTTCGCGTAGCAACCGCCTTCGAAGTTAAACACACCATCGTCATCCCAACCGTGCTCATCGTCACCGATAAGTGCACGTTTAGGATCGGTTGAAAGTGTTGTCTTACCGGTGCCTGACAAGCCGAAGAAGATAGCAACGTCGCCTTCTTGACCCATGTTGGCAGAACAGTGCATCGATGCAATATCACGCAGTGGCAAGAAGTAGTTCATCATTGCGAACATACCTTTCTTCATCTCGCCGCCGTACCATGTTCCGCCGATAAGCTGCATTCTTTCGGTTAGGTTAAATGCTGTGAAGTTTTCAGAATTCAAACCGTGCTCTTGCCATTTCTGGTTAGTGCACTTCGCACCATTCATAACCACGAAGTCTGGCTCGAAGGTTGCGAGTTCTTCTTCGGTTGGACGAATGAACATGTTTTTCACGAAGTGAGCCTGCCAAGCGACTTCTGTGATGATTCGGATACATAGACGTGTATCTGGGTTGGTACCGCAGAATCCGTCGATCACGAATAGACGTTTATTGGATAGTTGACCAGTGACAAGCGTTTTAAGGTCATTCCATGCCTCTTGGGACATAGGTTTGTTGTCGTTTTTGACTTTATCGTTTGTCCACCACATGTGTTCTTCTGTTGTAGCGTCTTTAACGATAAATTTGTCTTTAGGAGAGCGTCCAGTAAAGATTCCCGTATCTACAGCAACGGCGCCAAGCTCAGTGACTACGCCTTTTTCGTAGCCTTCCAGACCTTCGCGAGTTTCCTCTTCAAATAACTGTTCGTAGCTTGGGTTGCGAACGATGTCAGTTACGCCAGTGATTCCGTACTTGGTAAGATCGATTTGTGCAGCCTTGTTAATGTCCATAACGGTCATAGGTGCTCCTTATTGGATTTTTGTAGGGATTTTAAAATTGTAGTAATTGTTTATTTGTTATTTTGTTTTTTATTTTGAACTCCATGCTAGCAACGGATATCCGATAAAACAGGGAGGTAGTTCAAAAATTAGTCATCAGTTATTGATGGTTTTAAGTGTTCTATCACATATTGAATTTGGGCTAATTTCTCCTCAAAGCAAACCTTTGCGCTAGATCAAATGTAACACATCATTTACGTATTTGGTTAGATGCTCTGTTCATGTTTTTTGCAATTCTGTTAAATAAAAAGAACAAAAAAAGCCAGATCGCTAGCGATCTGGCTTTTTGGATTGGAGTCGAGTGACGATTAATGGATCGTCTTGTCACCCGTGTCTGAATTTGCTTCCGCGTAAAGCGCTTTGACTTCCGCTTCATCGAACGCGTAAGTCGTGCCACAGTAGTCACAATGAAGCGCCACTTGACCTTCTTCAGCAATGATCTCGAAGATCTCTTCTTGTGCGACAGTCACAATCGCATTGGCACTGCGCTCGCGCGAGCAGCCACAGAAGAATTCAACCTCTTTCGGCTCGAATACTTGAACCTTGTCTTGGTTGTATAGGCGGTACAGTAAGGTATTCGCATCTAGGCCGAACAGCTCTTCATCTTTGATGGTGTCAGTAAGCTGCTCTAGGTGCTCGAAGTCTTCTGGTGTACCAGTGCCGTCAGGCATTACCTGCAGCATCATGCCTGCAGCGTGAGGTTTGCCCTCAAACTCACCAGTGCGGATCCAGAGGCGCGTCTTAAGCTGTTCAGAGCGCTCGAAGTAGCCTTCTAGTACCTCAGATAGGTTGTCGCCTTCTAGGCCGACAACACCTTGATAACGTTCACCCTTGTCCGGAGTAATCGTAATCACAAGGTAGCCCTTGCCCATCATGTCGTGGATAGTTGCATCATCAGCAATGTCACCTTCCCAGCGTGCAACGCCACGGAGTTTCTGGTTGTGATCGCCATTGATAACTGCTAGCGATACTGGACCATCACCTTGAAGTTGCATGGTAATCGAACCTTCAAACTTCAGTGTCGCTGTAAGTAGACTTGTTGATACCAGCAGGTCACCCAGCAGCTTTTGTAGCGGCGCAGGGTATTCCTTGCTCGATAGAATCTCTTGATAAGCTGTATCCATTTGCACGAGTTCGCCGCGCACAGACAGTTCTTCAAAAAGGTAGCGGTTAAGTATGTTGTTAGCCATTGAGGAAGCTCCAGCTTATTGGTGTTTAAATTTAATGATATCGCGACGCTGCTTTTTGTCAGGTCGACGTTCAGGACTTGGGTTGTGTGCGTGCAGCTTTCTCTTCAACGCGTTGTCTTCTCGCTTTGCGATACTCTCAGAGGTTTCGCTATAGAGAGTCTGGGCTTCCGGTGCACCTCGGCGTTGATCTGAAATACGCTCAATGACCACGGTTTTCTCTTCGTTACCTTGGCGTAGAGCGATGACAGCTCCCAATTCCACTATTTTACTCGGCTTCGAGCGCTGTCCATTGTAGTGGACTTTGCCACCATCGACCATATTTCGCGCGATACTTCTGGTTTTATAGAAGCGAGCGGCCCACAGCCATTTATCCAATCGAACAGAATTATTCTCGGAACTCATCGTGAATCCTACTTTCTAAGTAAGTGACGGCAAAAAGTCAGTCATGACTTACCGTACGGAACTAGTGATACTTTTATCTTGCTATTGGTGTACTAAATGGTGCTTGGGTCTAAAAAATTCAACCCCAAACACGTATTCGCATTACTGTAATACTAGTTATGCTATATTCTGTCGGTTGGCAGGAAGCAAAAGTTGCTTATATCATTGGATTTATAACATAGTGAATAACTGGAAAGTTCATTACCAAGCAGGAAGTTAGAGAGTGAAAGGATTATCTATATCGGCGAACAGTGTCTCCGCTGCCTCTTTGACCTCACTCTTAAGACGTTGCACGCAGTATCAGCCTCAAATCAGTTTACTTCTGACGTTAGTGTTACTTGTGATCTCTTGTTGGATCGCGGGTGCGTTGTTATGGCAGTTGTTTCCCCAATCTCATTCTGTGACGCGTTGGGCTCCGCCAGCGGCAGTAAGCACTGCGAACTCATCACAAACCGCCAAGCTGCAATCTTCAGATATTAATAACGCCAATATCTTCGGTGCTTACAACCGAGAACAAAAAGTGGTACAAGCCCCTGTCGTGACCGATGCGCCAAAAAGTCGTTTGAATGTGGTGCTGGTGGGTTCTGTCGTGAGTTCTAATCCTGACCTAAGCTTAGCAGTAGTGGCTAATCGTGGTAAGCAAGGCACCTATGGTATTGGTGAGCAAATTGATGGCACTCGAGCAACCATCAATGCGGTATTAATTGATCGTATTATCATCTCCAACGCAGGTCGTGACGAGACCGTTATGCTTGAAGGACTCGAATATAAAAAGCTTGAGTTAAATCAACGACCTCAAGCAGCAGCATCCAATGTGGTTGGTAACAACCCAGTAGATGCAGAAGAAAAGCTAGCAGCGATTCGTAACACAATTACTCAAGACCCACAGCAAATATTTCAGTACGTTAGGCTTTCTCAAGTAAAGCGTGACGGCCAGGTGAAGGGATATCGAGTGAGCCCAGGACGAGATCCTGAGTTATTTAACTCGGTTGGTCTACAAAATGGCGATATCGCCGTAGCACTTAACGGTGCAGACCTGACCGACCCTGCGGCTATGGGACAGATTTATCAATCCATCACTGAACTGACAGAATTAAACCTCACCGTTGAGCGCGATGGACAGCAACATGACATCTTTATCCAATTTTAGTCATGTGGACAGTATTACAAGGGAGCATTAAGTGAAAAGTTGGCTTAAAACAAGTACCTGGTTATTGATGGGGAGCCTATTGGCTGTCCCAGCGGTATCAGCCAATGAATTTAGCGCCAGTTTTAAAGGCACTGACCTTCATGAGTTTATCAATATTGTCGGGCGAAACCTCGACAAGACCATCATCGTTGATCCGTCAGTACGTGGCAAAGTCGACGTACGCAGCTACGACGTCCTCAATGAAGAGCAGTATTACAGCTTTTTCCTAAATGTACTTGAGGTATATGGCTTTGCGGTTGTTGAGATGGACAACGGCATTCTGAAAGTGATTAAGGCAAAAGACGCGAAGACATCGGCAATCCCAGTCGTTGGCGATACCGACATTACGGCCGGTGATACGGTAGTAACGCGCGTTGTGGCGGTGAAGAACGTTTCGGTACGTGAACTATCACCGCTACTAAGACAGCTAAATGATAATGCTGGGGCAGGTAACGTAGTCCACTACGACCCAGCAAACATCATCCTCATTACAGGTCGTGCTGCAGTTGTTAACCGTCTGGCGGATATCATTCGTCGCGTTGACCAGGCAGGCGACAAAGAAGTGGAAGTCGTTGAGCTTAAAAACGCATCAGCAGCTGAAATGGTGCGTATTGTCGATGCGCTAAACAAAACCACCGACGCAAAGAATACGCCTGCATTGCTTCAACCTAAGCTGGTGGCGGATGAGCGTACCAACTCCATTCTTATTTCAGGCGATCCAAAAGTTCGTCAACGTCTACGTCGTCTGATTGGCCAGCTTGATATTGAGATGGCGACCAAAGGCAACAACCGCGTTCAATATCTAAAATACGCGAAAGCTGAAGATCTTGTTGATGTGCTGAAGGGCGTATCAGACAACCTACAAAAGGAAAAGCAATCGGGCTCGAAATCAGGTTCGACCGCGAACCGCACAGAGGTCATGATTGCCGCTCACCCAGATACCAATGCGTTAGTACTTACTGCGCCGCCAGATATCATGAAAGCGCTGCTTGAGGTTATTTCTCAGCTCGATATTCGTCGTGCACAGGTGTTGATTGAAGCACTGATTGTCGAACTGGCGGATGTCGATGGTGCCAACTTAGGTGTTCAATGGGGCTCGCTATCCAACGGTGGTGTGGTTCAGTTTAGTAATACAGGTGCGTCTATCGGCAGTGTTATGGTCGGTATGGAAGAAGCCAAAGATCAGAAAACAACAGAAACGCGTGTCGACTCAGATGGCAATCCGTACAACGTAGAAACGACAACCAGTGGTGACTACAGTGCATTGGCAAGTGCCTTGGGTGGTGTTCAAGGTGCCGCTGTGGGTATTGCCTTGGGTGACTGGACCGCGTTAATTACCGCGGTATCGAGTCAATCCAACTCGAACATTCTGTCATCACCAAGTATTACCGTAATGGATAACGGTGAAGCCTCGTTTATTGTCGGTGAAGAGGTGCCAGTCTTGACGGGCTCAACCGCAGGCTCAAACAACAGCAACCCGTTCCAGACCGTCGATCGTAAAGAAGTGGGTATCAAGCTGAAGGTTGTGCCGCAGATCAACGAAGGTAACTCAGTACAGCTCAACATTGAGCAAGAAGTATCGAACGTACTGGGCGCCAACGGTGCGGTAGACGTGCGCTTTGCCAAGCGTCAGTTGAATACCTCTGTGATGATCCAAGATGGTCAGATGCTGGTGCTTGGTGGTTTGATTGACGAGCGTGCTGCAGAGAGTGAATCCAAAGTTCCGTTCCTGGGTGACATTCCTTACCTAGGTCGCCTGTTTACCTCTACATCGACCACCGTTGAGAAAAAGAACCTAATGGTGTTCATCAAGCCAACCATTATTCGTGATGGCATGACCTCCGATGGTATTACTCAGCGTAAGTATAACTACATTCGTGCTGAGCAGCTGTTTAAGGCAGACAAAGGTCTGAAATTAATGGACGACGGCTTTATTCCGGTACTACCTGAGTTTAACGAAACCGATCGTTATCCTTCAGAGATTCAAGCCTTTATCGATCAAGTAGAAGCGAACTAACTATGGAAAGCTTAGAGCATCGCCCTTTGGCAAACCGCCTGCCGTTTAGCTTTGCTAATCGCTTTAAAGTGGTGTTTGAAGCACATGAAGAGCAGTCGGTGCTCTACTATGTAGAGCCGCTTGCACTCAACGCATTGCAAGAGGTGAAAAGGGTCTTTCGTAGACCCTTCGAGCTGCACTCTCTACCATCAAGTGAGTTCGATGCCAAACTGACTCAAGCTTATCAGCGTGACTCATCTGAAGCGCGCCAATTGATGGAAGACATTGGTGCAGATAGTGACGACTTTTTCTCGCTGGCGGAAGAGCTCCCTCAAGACGAAGACCTACTTGAGTCTGACGATGATGCACCGATTATCAAGCTTATCAACGCCATGCTTGGTGAAGCGATTAAAGAGGGCGCGTCGGATATTCACATCGAAACCTTCGAAAAAGTGCTGTCGATTCGCTTTAGAATTGATGGCGTATTGCGTGATGTTCTCGCGCCAAGTCGTAAGCTAGCGCCGCTTTTGGTCTCACGCGTTAAAGTTATGGCGAAGCTGGATATCGCTGAAAAGCGTGTTCCTCAAGATGGTCGTATCTCGCTACGTATTGGTGGTCGAGCGGTGGATGTACGTGTGTCGACCATGCCGTCGTCACACGGTGAGCGTGTGGTGATGCGTCTTCTCGATAAAAACGCAACACGCTTGGATCTGCACAGTCTAGGTATGACGCCTGAGAATCACGAGAAATTTAGACACCTCATCCAACGTCCGCACGGCATTATCCTAGTCACCGGTCCTACGGGTTCAGGTAAATCGACCACCCTGTATGCGGGCTTACAAGAGATCAACAGTAACGAGCGCAACATACTGACCGTAGAAGATCCTATCGAATTTGATATCGATGGTATTGGGCAGACTCAGGTGAACCCAAAGGTTGATATGACGTTCGCTCGTGGGTTGCGTGCTATTTTGCGTCAGGACCCTGACGTGGTGATGGTTGGTGAGATCCGTGACTTAGAAACGGCGCAGATTGCGGTGCAAGCGTCCTTAACGGGTCACTTGGTGATGTCGACGCTTCATACTAACACTGCAGTTGGTGCGATTACGCGTATGCGTGATATGGGTATTGAACCATTCCTTATCTCGTCATCTTTGTTGGGCGTTCTTGCTCAGCGATTGGTACGAACGCTTTGTAATGATTGTAAAGCGCCTTACGAAGCTGACTCGGCCACCAAGCAACTGTTTGGTCTAACAGAAGCGCAGCCACTGACGCTACATAAAGCGGTGGGCTGTGAGCACTGTAACCACAAAGGCTACCGTGGACGTACTGGTATTCACGAACTGTTGATGGTTGACGATACCGTGCAGTCACTGATTCATGACGAAGCCGGTGAGCAGGCGATTGAAAAAGCCATACGCTCTCATACGCCAAGTATTCGTGATGATGGCTTCCACAAGGTAAAACTTGGCGTGACCTCGCTAGAAGAAGTCATGCGTGTGACGAAGGAAGCGTAACTTGGCAGCGTTTGAATACAAAGCTCTCAATGCGAAGGGCAAACAAGTCAAAGGGCTCATTGAGGGCGATAACGCTCGTCAGGCACGCCAACGCCTAAAAGAGCAAGGCCTGATGCCGGTTGATATTGTTGAGGCGAAAGGCAAGGCTCAATCTGGCTCATCGGGCAATACCAATGCCAAGCCGATGTTCAAACGAGGTTTGAGCACACCTGACTTGGCTCTCATAACCAGACAGCTATCGACCTTAGTACAATCGGGCATGCCGCTTGAGGAATGTCTAAAAGCGGTGTCTGAGCAATCGGAGAAGCCACGCATTAGAACCATGTTGGCAGCAATCCGCTCTAAGGTTACTGAAGGTTATACCCTGTCAGATAGCTTAGCTGACTACCCACACGTTTTTGATGAACTGTTTCGCTCTATGGTCGCGGCAGGGGAGAAGTCAGGGCACCTAGATTCTATTTTGGAGCGGTTGGCGGATTATGCTGAGAATCGACAAAAAATGCGCTCCAAACTGCAGCAAGCGATGATCTACCCTGTTGTGCTGGTGGTATTTGCGGTCGCGATTGTGGCATTTCTGCTTGCTGCCGTGGTGCCTAAGATTGTCGGTCAGTTTGTACAGATGGGACAAGAGTTACCCGCATCGACGCAATTTCTCTTATCATCGAGTGACTTTATCCAGCAATGGGGTCTGATGTTATTAGGCGGCTTTGTTGTCACTTTTTATCTGATTAAAGTGGCGCTGAGTAAGCCCTCAATTCGAATGAGTTGGGATACTAAGGTTCTGGGTTTCCCATTGATTGGTAAGATCGCTCGAGGCCTTAACACCTCGCGCTTTGCTCGCACTCTGGCAATTTGTACCTCCAGTGCCATTCCTATCCTAGAGGGAATGAAGGTCTCTGTTGATGTGATGACCAACCACTTTGCTAAGAAGCAGGTGTCGACCGCTGCCGATAACGTGCGAGAAGGTGCCAGCCTTCGCAAAGCGCTTGAGCAAACCAAGCTGTTCCCACCTATGATGCTGCATATGATTGCCAGTGGTGAACAAAGTGGTGAGTTAGAGAGTATGTTGACTCGCGCCGCTGATAACCAAGACCAAAGCTTTGAGTCTACGGTGAACATCGCGCTTGGTATTTTTACTCCCGCGTTGATCGCGGTGATGGCTGGGTTAGTGCTGTTTATTGTGATGGCGACCTTAATGCCAATATTGGAAATGAACAATTTGATGTCTGGTTAATCTAACCAGGCGGACGGTTACTATTGTCCTCAATTTTGAGGATGCTTTATTTGGAGTTAGAGATGAAAAAAAGAATGAAAAAACAATCCGGCTTTACCCTGCTAGAGGTAATGGTAGTGGTTGTTATTTTGGGGATTTTGGCGAGCTTCGTTGTGCCTAACTTGCTGGGTAACAAAGAGAAAGCGGACCAACAAAAAGCCGTAACCGATATTGTAGCTCTTGAAAACGCGCTGGACATGTACAAGTTGGATAACAGCGTTTACCCGACGACTGACCAAGGTCTAGAGGCATTGGTAACTAAGCCTAGCAACCCTGAGCCACGTAACTACCGCGATGGTGGCTATATTCGTCGTCTTCCTGCCGATCCATGGGGCAACGAATATCAATACCTAAGCCCAGGCGATAAAGGCACGATCGATATCTTCACGCTGGGTGCGGACGGTCAAGAAGGTGGTGAAGGCCCTGCCGCTGATATCGGCAACTGGAACATTCAAGACTTCCAGTAATTTCGTATTGAGGGGCATCAGCCCCTCTTTAATCCAAAGTGAACCCTCATGTTATTTCGCAAGCGCCATCAAGGTGGTTTTACCCTATTAGAAATTATGCTGGTGTTGGTGCTGCTGTCGGTCAGTGCCGTGGCGGTTATTTCAACCCTGCCACAAAGCCAGAGTGACGAAACCAAACAACAAGCGCAGCGCCTATACCAAAGACTTCAACTCTTTAATGAAGAAGCCATGTTAGCTGGCAAAGATTTTGGTATACGTGTTGATGAGGCTAAAAAGCAGTATGTGTTCTTGGAGCTCAAACAAGACGGTTGGCAAAGGGTCTCGTTGAGTAAGATCCCTGAAGAAACAACCTTGCCTGAGGCGTTGTCGATTAAGCTCGATTTGAGCTCAGGCATCTGGGGCAACGATGACAGACTTTTTGAGCCTGGCTCTCTATTCGATGAAGATATGTTTGCGGATGTCGAAAAAGAGAAGAAGCAAGAAAAGCCGCCACAAGTATTCATTCTCTCCAGTGGGGAGATTACCGCAGGGGTGTTTGTCTTAGCGCCCGTTAATCGGGCTCAGCAAGATCAAACTTGGTATGTTGAAGTAGAAGAGAGCGGACACCTTGCGCTAATGGATGTGAAAGATTGGAATGAAAAAGAGCGTTAGAGGCATGACCTTACTAGAGGTGCTGATAGCAATGGCCATTTTTGCTACTGCTGCGATCTCTATTATTCGTTCGGTCAGTCAACACATCAATACGCTAAGCTACTTGGAAGAGAAAGCGTTTGCGAGCATGGTGGTTGATAACCAAATGGCGAAGGTCATGTTGGATACCTCAGAACTCAAGGCGAAAAAAGGCAAAGAGACTCTGGCTGGTCGTGAGTGGTATTGGAGTGTTCAGCCAATCGAGACGGCGGATAACTTGTTATCAGCATTTGATGTCAGTGTCGCTACGGATGCCAAAGCGAGCCCGATTGTTACGGTGAGAAGTTATGTCGATAAGTAACCGTGCTAAAGGCTTTACCTTGATTGAGGTGCTGGTGGCCATCGCGATTTTCGCCAGTTTAAGTGTTGCGGCTTACCAAGTGGTAAACCAAGTTCAGCGCAGCAATGAACTGTCGCAAGCACGAAGTGCCAGATTGCAAGAGATTCAGCGTGGCTTTGTCTATTTAGATAGTGACTTCAAGCAGTTAGCGCTTAGGCAGTTTCGCCATGAAGGGGAAGAGCCCCTCACTCGTTTGATGCTTTGGCAAGAGGGGTTGTTGGAATCAGAAGGACGAGGATTGCTGTTTGCTCGCTTGGGCTGGCTGAATCCGCAGAACCAATTTCCTCGCGGAGAAGTGGCGAAAATAGGCTACCGATTGCAAGAAGGTAAGCTTGAACGACTGTGGTGGCGCTACCCAGATACGACGGTGGGTGAAGAGCCGGTTGCCTTGCCGATATTTACCAAGGTCGAGTCGTTCGATATGCGTTTCTACAATGGTGAGTCCTGGGCTAACGAATGGCAGGCTGATTTAACGCTGCCGCTTGCTGTCGAGGTAAAGATCCGCTTTGAAGACTATGACGAAATTAACCGAATTTATCTAACCCCAGCGGGCACCTTAAATGCTTCGTCAGGTGGAAGTAATAACAACGGTAACTCGGGTGGCAATAACCAAGGCAATAATCAAGGCAGCGCTCAAGGCGGTAACTCATGAGAAGAGTGATGGCTAAATCCCAAAAAGGGGTCGCGTTGATTGTGATTCTGCTGTTACTTGCCATTATGGTTTCAATCGCTGCAACGATGTCAGAGCGCCTATTTAGCCAATTTACCCGTGCGTCGAATCAGGTAAATTATCAACAAGCGTATTGGTATGCGATTGGCGTTGAAGCTTTGGCATCGGTGGCCATAAAAGAGAGCTATAAAGACAATAAGGACAGCGTTAACCTCAACCAGCCATGGGCGATTGAAGAGCGGACGTATCCACTTGATTACGGCGAGGCGACTGGCTATATCCGTGATATGCAGGCGTGCTTTAATATCAATGCGCTCTCTACGGTGCAGCCAGCGACAAACAGCGCCACTAAGCCATTTCTGGTGCGTTTTTTCCAAGAGCTGCTTGAAGAAACTGGCGTGGAGAATTACCAAGCGGAACAGGTTGCGGACTCGACGTGGGAGTTCGTTAATAAAGAGACCAGCGTGAGGTCGGTATCCGGTGTGGGGGATAGCTACTATGAGTCCTTGTCACCAAGCTATGTGGCTCCTAATGGATTCGTCGCTGACAGTACAGAGCTGAGAGCGATTAACCAGATGAGCGGTGACGCCATGCTGAAAATGTCGCCCGTTGTATGTGCGCTACCTACCGCAGATTGGCGCCTAAATGTAAACACGATAGTCGTGGAGCAAGCGGAGCTGCTGTCAGCGCTGTTTGCGCCGAGTCTATCGGTAGAGAATGCGAGACAGCTGATTGAAAACCGCCCCTTTGACGGTTGGTCAGGTATCGATAAGTTTATGGCCGAGTCTCAAATGGCCAGTGTAGACAGTAACACCAAACAGCAAGCCCAACAGTATCTTGCTGTAGACAGCGCCTATTTTGAAATGGACACACAGGTTGTCGTTGGAGAGTCGCGAATGCGACTGCGCAGCTTGTTTTTTAGTCAAGATAGACAGGAAGTGACGGTAGTCCGTCGTCGATTTGGAGGATTTAGTGAGCGAGTTCTTAACCGTTCGCCTGAATAGCCAACCAGATAGCCAAATACATTGGGCTGTATGGTCAACTAGTCAGCAAGAAGTGATAGCCAGCGGAGAGCTTAACAACCTCGACCAGCTCGCTGACATTAAAGAGTATGCACAGCAGCGTGTGACGCTATTGATGCTAAGTGGACAGGACGTGCACTTTGCTGATGTCGAGATCCCGCAGGGTGGTGCACGTCAGTTCGAGACTATGCTGCCATTTCTTGTCGAAGACGATATTGCTCAGGACGTCGATGAGCTGCATTTCACCATATTTAGCAAGCAGGGTGGCAGTGCGTCTATTGCAGCGGTAGACCGTCAATATCTGGCGCATGTTATTCAAAGCTTTGCTGAACAGGGAATCGAAGTCAAAAAGGTTATCCCTGATGTGCTCGCTTTGCCTCAAACGGAGCAGGTCAGTGCTATCCACCTTGATGGTCAATGGCTGTTTCGTACGGCGAACCAGCGCGGTCTGGTCGTAGATGAAGGCTGGATGGACGCGGTGATCGATTCCGATTATTTGCTGGTGTCGGAGAGTGAAGATGAGAGCAAAGTCGCGATAGAGAGCTACTCTCCCGTCCCGACATCCTTCGTTGAGCGCTCAGAGCATATTGACTGGCACAGCATGCCGCCAGAGCCTGCAATGGCATTGTTGTCGAAAGGTACCGTAGAGAGTGGTGCCAATCTAATGACGGGTGACTTTAAACCGAAGGCATCCTTTTTAAGACATTGGAAGGTTTGGCAAAAAGTCGCTATTGCTGCCTCCATTCTTGTTGTAGCACTCGTTGCGCAGCAAATTGTGCTGGTGAATCAGTACGAATCTCAAGCGGCTGCCTACCGAGCTGAAAGTGAGCGTATTTTCAGAGCGGTACTGCCAGATAAACAACGTATCCCAACGGTGAGTTACCTTAAGCGACAAATGGACGATGAGCTTAAGCGTCTAGGCGGAAGTGATTTGTCCAGTGAGTCGGTATTGGAGTGGCTATCGAAACTGCCCGATACCGTGGGACAGGTGAATGGTATGCAGGTCCAGAGCTTCACCTTTGACGGTAACCGCAATGAAGTTCGCATGAATGTGACCAGTCGCGATTTTGATAGTTTTGAAGCCGCGCGAGTGAAGCTAGAAACGCAATTTGAAGTAACGCAAGGTCCACTCAACCGTAATGGCGAAGTGGTCATGGGTAACTTTGTACTTAAGAAGAAGTAGGGCGTGATGAAAGGACTATTACTTAATCTTCAAAGCTGGTGGCTGAGTATTAGCCAGCGTGAGCAGCGCTTAGTGATCGCTTGTTCGCTGGTCACTGTGCTCGGCATCATTTATTGGGGCATTCTGGCTCCCTTTGCACAGCGCACCGAGATGGCTCAGTCACGCATTCAGTCGGAGCGTCAACTGCTCAGTTGGGTAAAGCAAAAGGCAGATGATATCTCCCAGCAAAGACAAGCGGGTGGTGTCGTGGTATCAAAAGAGCCTCTCAACCGAGTGATTACCTCATCGACTAACCGCTTCAGTATTGAACTGATTCGTATGCAGCCTCGTAATGACCAGCTTCAGGTTTGGATTAAACCGATTCCATTCGAGTTTTTCGTCAACTGGCTGTTTTATTTGCAAGACAACCATGGTGTGACGGTTGAGATTCTAGATATCGATAAAGCAGATCAAAGCGGTGTCATAGAGGTAAACCGACTGCAATTTACGAGGGGTGGCTAAGTGATCAAGAAGGTCATCAAGTACTGTTTATTAGGTACCACCGTATTCGTAGCGAGTGCGATCTATCATCTTCCTGCCAGCATAGTATTGAGTTACGCCCCAATGCCGCGAGAGCTGGCGCTCGATGGTACCACAGGCACTATTTGGCAGGGCAGCGCACAAAATGTGCGAGTACAAAACTATTCTATTGGTGATGTGTCGTGGCAGTTCAGTTGGTCGAGCCTGATGACACTCTCTCCTGAATACGCTGTGCGTTTTGGTCGAGGCAGTGCTTTAGGTTTGTCTGGGCGCGGTAACTTAGGTGTCGGTATGTCTGGGGCTTATTTAGAGAATGTCCTCGCGTCGATTCCAGCAGATACCGTCGTGCAATATGCGCCGGTGCCAGTCCCGATCAAAGCGGGTGGCCAGTTAGAGCTGGCGATTAAATCGCTAAACTACGCCTCACCTTGGTGTGCGAGCGGAGATGGTAGCTTATCGTGGAATGCTGGGTATATAGAATCACCGATTGGCAGTCTTGGTCTCGGTCCGACTATTGTTGATTTGTCATGTAGCGAGAGCGTGTTGTCGGCAAAAGGTAGTCAAAGCAGCAATCAAGTGTCGAGCGAGTTTTCAGCCAGTGTGACCCCCAATCGTCAGTATCAATCTGAGGCGTGGTTTAAACCTGAAGATGAGTTCCCAAACGGTATGCGCCAGCAGTTGAGCTGGCTAGGCAATCCAGATGGGCAGGGGCGTTACTCGTTTAACTATCAAGGCCGCTTCTAGTGCGCTGTGATAGAAGGTAGAACATTAAAAAAGGAGGCATAGCCTCCTTTTTTAATGTTCATGTAGCAACTGACGCTGCCTACTGTTGAATGAGAATCTGGTCCCAAGGTAAGTCTCGATCGCCTATCACGATAAAGTTTGGGTTCTCCAAAGTCTCTCTTTCATTGTAAGAGAGTGGTTGAAGTTCGGTATCGAGAATGGTGCCACCGGCTTCTTCGACGATGCACTGTGTAGCGGCAGTATCCCACTCACCCGTTGGTCCTAAGCGCAGATAGCAATCTACAGCGCCCTCTGCAACTAAGCAGGCTTTAAGGGCCGCGGAGCCGAGGGGAACCAAGTCATAATTCCATGCCGAGCTCATACGCTGAGTGATGCGGTTGATATTCTGGCGACGGCTTATTGCAATAGCGATAGATTGGTTGGGTAGCTCGTGCTTGAGCACCTTAATACGCAAGCTCTCACCCAGGCTTGGTATTTTCCACGCCCCTTTGCCTTCATAAGCGTGATAGGTCACGCCTGATACTGGCGCGTACACGACTCCCATTATCGGCTTATTGTTGCTGACCAGAGCGATAATGGTGGCGAAATCGCCACTACGTGCGATGAACTCTTGTGTGCCATCAAGTGGGTCCACGAGCCAATACGTATCCCATTGAGAACGCTGCTCGAGGCTGATATCCGCGGCCTCTTCGGAAAGGACTGGGATGTCTGGTGTCAGGTTCGAGAGCTTTTCGACTATCAGCTTGTGCGCCGCTAAGTCAGCACTGGTTACCGGAGTGTCATCGTTTTTGGTGTAAGCCTCGTACTCTTTATTCTCATAGATATCGAGAATAAGCTGCCCGGCTTGACGCGCGATGTCGATGACATCAGGAAGATGGTGCGATAGATCTAAGTGTCTTGTTGTCACGTTACAACCCCAATTCTGACTTCATTCTTAGCATCAATAACAATGCGGTTATACTGCGAGCCTCAGAGAAGTCGAGATGGGTGAGTAGCTCATCGGCTTGAGCTAGCGGCCACTTTACGATTTCTAGAGGTTCGGGTTCATCACCCTCGAGCTGCTCAGGGAAGAGATCTTGAGCAACGAATAGCGTCATGCGGCTCGAAAAATAAGAAGGAGCCAAAATGACCTCTTTGAGAGGGGTGAGTGTGTTGGCACCAAAGCCAATTTCTTCTTTCAGCTCACGAACGGCGGCTTGTTCAGGACTTTCGCCAAGGTCGATAAGCCCTTTCGGGAAGCCAAGCTCATATCGCTCAGTACCCGCTGCATATTCACGAACCAATAAGATGTCACCATGCTCGGTAATAGGCACCATCATCACGGCGTTACGACCACTCGGTTTCATGCGCTCGTAGGTACGCTTGGTGCCATTGGAAAACGCTAAGTCTAATGCCTCAATTTTGAATAGCCTAGATTCGGCAACGGTCTTTTGGGCTAAGATCTCAGGTCCTTTTTTGGACGGCATGGGCTTTCTCCTTGGCTAGTACCATAACGAAGTCGTGTGAGCCTATGGTACGAATAGTCTGTTTGTCATTAATATATATAGGAAATAGTCGCGCGCCAAATGGAACGCTTAAAAAAAAGAGCGCAAAGGATTACCTCGGCGCTCTGATTCAAATACTGGTTTGCAATTAGCGGTTGCAGCGATCAGTAATAGGAATGTTCGCCACGATCGTGCTCAGTCATGTCTCGTACGGCGGTTAGCTCGCCAGAGAACTCCTGAAGCAATTGCTTCTCGATGCCTTCTTTTAGCGTGACATCCACCATTGAACAGCCGTTACAACCACCACCGAACTGGACAATTGCGATGCCCTCATCGGTAATTTCCATCAAGCTTACGTGACCACCGTGACCAGCAAGTTGTGGATTAACCTGTGTTTGAATAGCGTACTCAACACGCTCCATGAGTGGCGCATCATCAGAGACTTTACGCATCTTCGCGTTTGGTGCTTTGAGAGTAAGTTGTGAGCCCATTTTATCCGTCACGAAGTCGATCTCTGCGTCTTCTAGAAACGGTAGAGAGAGTTCGTCAACATAAGCAGATAGCGCTTCGTACTTGAATTCGGTGTCGTTAGACTCAACCGCTTCAGGTGGGCAGTATGACACGCCACACTCTGCGTTTTGAGTGCCTGGGTTAACGACAAAAACACGGATGTTCGTACCCTCTGGCTGTTGAGCCAGCAGTTTGGCGAAGTGACTTTGCGCACTTTCTGTAATAGTAATTGGATTTGACACGACGAATACCTGAGTAAGTTTGTAGGTTATTACCCCCATTCTACTCCTGTCACGAGTAGATGCCAAAAAATAATTTGCATATCCTATGCGCAATCTGGCTAACGAATCATCCGTAGGATGACTTTGGGGTGCGGCATAAACAGTAAATATCAATTTTTTCTACGCCTACTTCAAGTAATAATTCACTTAAATGACGAACCGTTGCACCGGTTGTGACCACATCATCAATTATTGCCACATGTTTCAAACTGGGTGATCGCTTAAGCGAAAATGCTCGGCGCACATTGTGGAGCCTTTCCTCTCGATTGAGATCCTTCTGAACACGTGTATGGCGGTGCTTACGAAAGATGTGATGCGCACACTCTGAGCCAGAGAACTGGTTAGCGATGTCGTTTGCCATCATTTCACTCAGATTAAAACCTCGCAAGAACTCATGGTGAAACAGCATGGGTACAGATATCAGTAACGGGGCAGGGTGGTCTATTTTTCTACTCAGCATCTGGGCCAGTGGCTTAACCATGCTGGGTTGCTTGTTATTTTTGATGCGCTTTATAAAGTGCGAAAGAGGATGCTGGTAATCACCAAGGCATACCATTTTATCCCACGGTGGCGGTGTCTTAAGACATTCACCACAGATGCTTGCACTGCCCTCAAATGTGAGTCCGCATTGTTGGCATCGATGCTGATGAAAGTTAAACAAAGGCTGGCAGTGGTGACACCATAGGTTATGACCGAGAGAGCGTTCGATGGTGAGTCCGCATAGGTGACACAATTTGGGTAGTTGAGTGATAAATCGCATTGGTCTGAGTTGACGTGAAGGGGATTCCCTTTAGCATGGAGCAAATCGAAACAGAAAAAGAACCAAATGAGTAGGAGAGCGTGTGAGTGAAGTAGCAAAAGTCCATTGGCAGACTGAAGGACAAGGACCGGATCTTGTGCTAGTACATGGCTGGGGGATGAACGGTGCGGTTTGGTCAGCATGCAGCCGTGAATTGGCCAAACACTTTACGGTGCATACGGTCGATCTACCTGGTTATGGACTCAGCCATCAAGTGTCCTATCAGTCGATGCCAGAACTTGCTGACATGTTATTAGAACAAGCGCCTGAGAGCGCCATTTGGTTGGGTTGGTCGCTAGGTGGCTTGATTGCTACCCATATCGCTCATTGTTACCCATCGAGAGTCAGCCAGTTGGTGACACTGGCAAGCTCGCCTAAGTTTTCGGAGGGAGAGCAGTGGCGCGGTATCAAGAAAGACGTACTCAGCGCGTTCATGGCACAGCTCAGTAATGACTTTGAGCTCACGATCGAACGCTTTATGGCGCTTCAAGCCATGGGTAGTCCGAGCGCGCGTCAAGATATTAAGTTGCTCAAGCAAGCGGTACTCTCCAGACCTATGCCGTGTCCAAGCGCCCTTATGTTGGGGCTGGAATGGTTAGATAACTTAGACTATCGCCCGCAGTTGTCGCAATTGTCGATGCCAGTACATCGTTGGTATGGACGTTTGGATGGACTGGTTCCAGTGCGAATTGTAAAGCAGCTAGATGCGCAAATGTCAACTCATCAGAGTCATATTTTTGCCCAGTCTTCTCATGCACCATTTATCACTGAAACAGACGAGTTTGTCACAAGAGTCATTGGGTTACGCGTCTAAATTTGCATGTTTTTTACACAAATCGGTAAAGCTTGGAGCCGTTTTTCCGATAAAGTAGTCAGAGGATTGAAAATCAATCCTGTTTAGTTGTTGAGGTTTTGGCGTTAATCACTCACAGCAGAGGAGAGTGACCTATGATAGTGTCGCCCAACAGTGTTAGTGCTCCAGTTATTGCTCCATCTGTGAATCCCCAGACGGAGCAAGCAGCGCGTGACAACAAGGTGCGAGAGCCGATAGTCCCTACTGTGGAATTGGCGCGCACCAATGCCGAGCGTCGCATCAACGAAGAGGAAAAACGGCGCAAGCGCACCGCTTGGGATCCCGCAGAGCATCCCGAGTATGACACCGAAGAAGACGTGTCTGACAACGAAGACCCCATAGAGCGCTTGTTTCATCTGCTATCACTAAATACCTATAGTGAGTCGCAAGGAAAAGGCTATGCGATGCGATTTCGCTTACCTCCTAAAATCATGCAGGCAGCGTTGATGGAAGGGAGAATGGCGAAGCGTCGTACCGTGATCCGATATCATTATGGGCACTCGGTTGCCCCAAATACGCCGTCGGACATCATTGCCGTTGGGTAGTGTTTAGCAGTGAGTGAGATAGCTTTTGATGAATACCAAAAGAGCACCTAGATAGGTGCTCTTTTGCGTTTTCAGTCTGTGTTATTAGCCAGAGCGTTATTTCTTGGCTTTGGCGAAGGCTGCTGCAAATGCACCACCCATCGCACTGTTGCCTGACTCTTGTCTTGGTGCGCGCTGACGCTGAGACCCACGGTTGTCGCGAGCGGTTTTACCTCCGCGAGCGGGACGGTTGTCCGCACCAGGTTCATCGGACAAGCGCATGGATAGACCGATGCGCTTACGATTGGCGTCTACTTCCATCACTTTGACCTTAACGATATCGCCCGCTTTCACCACTTCACGTGGATCGGCAACAAACTTATCGGTAAGCGCTGAAATGTGGACCAGACCATCTTGGTGAACACCAATATCGACAAAGGCACCGAAATTCGCGACGTTAGAAACCACGCCTTCCAGTACCATGCCCGGTTCGAGATCATTGATCGTATTGACGCCTTCCGCGAAGGTCGCCGTTTTGAACTCTGGGCGCGGGTCACGACCCGGCTTATCAAGCTCGCGGATGATGTCTGTGACGGTTGGCAAACCGAATGTGTCATCGGTGTAGTCGACCGCATTAACGGTTCGAAGAAATGCCGTATCACCAATGATAGACTTGAGCGCGCGACCTGTCTTTTCTGCCATCGTTTTAACCACTGGGTACGCTTCCGGGTGCACCGATGAAGCATCAAGCGGGTTCTTGCCATCCATAATACGTAGGAAACCTGCACACTGCTCGAAGGCTTTTGGACCAAGACGTGCGACCTTCTTAAGAGTGGTGCGTGCTTCGAAGCGACCGTTCTCATCACGGTAGTCGACAATGTTCTGAGCAAGCGTCGAAGACAAACCTGCCACACGCGTTAGTAGGGCAGCCGAAGCGGTATTCACATCCACGCCAACGGCGTTTACACAGTCTTCGACGACCGCATCAAGGCGTTTCGCCAGCATAGTTTGGCTGACGTCGTGCTGGTATTGACCGACACCAATCGATTTAGGATCAATCTTCACAAGCTCTGCCAGTGGGTCTTGTAGGCGTCTTGCGATAGACACGGCGCCGCGCAGTGACACGTCCATATTCGGGAACTCTTTTGCTGCGAGTTCTGACGCTGAATACACTGAGGCACCCGCTTCGCTAACAATGATCTTTTGCACGCTGAGATTACCGCGCTTGATGACGTCGGCGGCAAAGCTGTCAGTCTCGCGAGAAGCTGTACCGTTACCGATGGCGATCAAGTCCACGTTGAAGCGACGTACTAGCTGCTCCACGACGTGTGCCGCTTTGTCGTACTGTTTTTGCGGGGCGTGTGGGTAGATGGTATCGGTTGCGAGAACTTTACCTGTGGCATCCACAACGGCCACTTTACAGCCAGTGCGCAAACCTGGGTCAAGACCTAAGGTGGCTTTTGGACCTGCTGGTGCTGCCATCAACAGATCTTTCAGGTTAGTGGCGAATACCGTGATGGCATCGACTTCAGCACGCTCTTTTAGTGCGCCCATCAGTTCGGTTTCCATGTGCATCGATACCTTGATGCGCCATGCCCAGCTAATTACTTGCTTGCGCCATGCATCGGCAGGCGCCTGACTTAGATGAATACCATAATGCTCAGCGATCAGGGTTTCGCAGTATGACTCGCGAGCTCCCTCTTCGTTTGCAGGATCAGCGTTAACGGAAAGCTGTAAATAGCCCTCGTTACGACCGCGCAGCATGGCGAGTGCTCGGTGTGAGGGAACCTTGCTCATTGGCTCATCATGTTCAAAGTAGTCTTTGAACTTCTCGCCTTCGTTTTCTTTTCCAGATACCACGCGAGCGCGCAGCTCTGCATGTCGGTTGAGGTACTGACGGACCTTCTCTAGTAGGTCAGCATCTTCGGCAATGCGCTCCATGAGGATGGCACGAGCACCATCCAGCGCCGCTTTACTGTCCGCGATCCCTTTGTCTGCATCGATGTAGTTAGATGCAGCGCTATCAGGCTCATTGCTTGGTTCATTCCAGAGCAGGTCTGCAAGTGGCTCGAGACCTGCTTCAATCGCAATCTGACCTTTGGTGCGGCGCTTTGGTTTGTAGGGTAGATAGAGATCTTCTAGGCGAGTTTTGTTGTCAGCGCTTTCAATGTCCGCACGCAGTTCGTCGGTAAGTTTGCCTTGATCGTCGATGGATTTAAGAATCGTCTGACGGCGATCGTCAAGTTCACGCAGATAGCTTAGGCGAGAGTCGAGGGTACGTAGTTGGGTGTCATCAAGACCTCCCGTGACCTCTTTTCGATAGCGAGCGATAAATGGGACGGTGTTGCCGTCATCAATCAGGGTAACAGCGGCTTCAACTTGCTTATGGCTGACATTCAGCTCTTTAGCAATCAGTTGACAGATAGCTTGGCTCATCCGTGTATTCTCTTGTGGTTGTGTTGGGGAGTGCTTTTGTACTCCTTGATATCCATAGGATATAGGGGCGTGAGCGCCGATTTGCAATTACTGGGTTATTTTTATGTTTCACTAGAAGGTGAAATTTAGCGAGGGTTTGCTAATTTATTGATAATCACGTGGATATTCCGTTGGTTTTCTGTAAAGTTTAAAGGAGTCGGTAAACGATGTGAGTCGACCGTTGTCTTAGGGACTCATGCTTATTCAGAGTCAGTCGATGAATGGATGTATTAAAATGAAAACTACAGCAACTAAGTTGGCGTTAATTCTTGCCACAATGACAAGCGGGTGGGCTATGGCTGCACCAGATCTCTCTACTACACAGGCGCCAGTTTTATCTATTGAAGATAAAATCGTCCTCGGGCGCGTTGAAAGTGTTTACTACCAAGATATTGAAGCGCTAGAAGGCATCCCATTTGTCGGTAAGATTGACACGGGTGCAGACACTACATCGATGCACGCTGAAAACATCAAAGTCATCAGTAATAACCCAAAATACCAAGGGCTTAGTGGTGAAAAGCTGATGCAGACTATCGTGGATGAGTACGGTGGCTCAGCGAGTGACTGGTGGCTTGAAGAGTTTGATAACGATGAGCGTAACTTCCAAGGTGTTGTGACGTTCACGCTTAGACACCCTTACACCGGTGAAAAGATTGAAATGGAGCGCCCTTTGACGCGCACTAGTGTGATTCGTAGCCGTACGAGTTCAACACCTATCTATCGCCCGGTTATCACCCTGCCTATGACCATCGCCGGCAAAACCGTCGAAACTGAGGTCAATCTGACTGACCGTAGCGGATTCAGTGCGCCCATTCTGATTGGTAAAACCTTCTTGGCCAACAACGCTTGGGTAATGGCGGGTTATGACTACTTACAAGAGCAAAAAGACGCGCAAGTGATTGGTCGCCGCGAGTCTGGCTCTATTGATGATGTGCCAGTTGACGTTAGTATCTCGCTGAAAAATAACTACAGTATTCTCAATGCGCAGAATATTGAGATCGACAAGAAAGCCAACACAGTCAGCTTTGATCTCGTCGGCAAAGAAGCGGCGCAAAAGCGGGTGACTTATCCACTGGTGAAGATGTTGTCAGTATCGGGTAATGAATATCCGATGATCTTTGTGCCATTCAAGGGTGGCAAAGATTTTGAGGGCACGATTCAGGTTTATTTGAAAGATCGCTCTAAGCAGAGTACGCAGCTGCGTTTGGGTTTGAATACCCTCAACAAGAATTTTGTGGTTGATACCGGTGCTAAAGGCAAACTTGAGAAGAAAAAGCAAAGTTTTGCTCAACGTATGAAAGATAAGCCGCTGGTGGTCTCTCCAACTGAGAGTTTGATTCTAGATGGTTACCAACTCAATGCGGAGCCGTCGTTTGCGGTCAGTACGCCACTACTCAAAGTTAGCAGCTTTGAGATTATCGAAGCTAAAGGGCGAGACAAAGTGGAGTATTACCTGTCGAGTGACCTAGGCAATGAAGAAAAGATCCGCAAAACCATTCTACGTCGCATCAAGGTAGGCGATACGGTAAGACCTGTGGTTGATGGCGAGTTTATCGTCGGCGATCGCGATGTGACCGTTGAGTTTGCTTTGGAGGCGCTCGACAGTGATGAGGGTGAAGAGCCATATTTCATCATTGGCAAAAAGGCGACCAAAGGTGGCGTTTTAGTCAATTCACGCAGTGAAAACCTGCTTGATGCTTACCCGGTGTTTACTGCCGGTCACATCGAGAACGCGACCGTTGAGGGGTTAACCTTCCCAGTTAAACTTGATACCGGCGCGGATGTTAGCTCAATGAACGCGACCAACATCAAGCAATTCGAAAAAGATGGCAAGAAGATGGTCACCTTTACCTACACCAACGATATGGACATGAAGCAAGAGTTTACTCGTGAGGTGGTCGATGTTATGCGCATCCGAGCTAAAGCGGGTGAGAAAGCGAATGTTCGCCCTGTGGTGAATATGCGCGTGAAGCTAGGTGACGTTGAGAAAACCATTCGTGTCAATCTGCAAGACCGCTCTCGCTTTCACTACAGCATGATCTTAGGTAAGAATTTCCTTAAGTATGGTGTCGTAGTAAGCAGTGATGAGAACTTTTTGCTCGGCAATGAGATTGGCAGTCACTAACTCATCACTGATGAAAAAGTGCCACTGATAAAAAATGGCTGCGAAGTTCGCAGCCATTTTTGTTTGAGCATTATTTGATTAAGCGGGCTTAAGACTCTTTTTTGTCTTTCGTGTCTTGCTCTTGTTTTGCTTCTTCAGACTCGTCCGAGGCGATTGTTGACTCTGGCTTCTCTACTGGTGCTTCTTCGTCATCATCGTCAGAGTTATCTACGATGCTGTGTTTTTCTTTCCAGTTTTCCCAGCGCTGATAAGCCAACTCTTGCATGTCGGTGGTTTTGTCCGCCTCATCGACAATCTCTTGCCCTAATAAGTGCTCGAAGATGTCTTCCAGAGTGATGATGCCTTGAATGGTACCGTACTCGTCGACAATCATGGCAATCTGCAGACGTGCCGCCATCATCTGTTCAAATGCTTTCGGTAACATGATGGTGTTAAACAACACTTGGATTGGGCGCATCACCGATCCTAGTTGCTTCTCACCGCTGCCTTGCTGTTGAAGCTTAAACAGCTCTAAGCGGTGTACAAAGCCTAGAATATTGTCTTTCTGCTGGCTATACACCAATGGGCGTGAGAACGGCGTATCTTTGTGCTCAGTCAAAAACTCATTGATGGTCATCTCAGCGGGTACGCGGAATACCACCGGACGAGGCGTCATTACCTGAGTCACTGGAATGTCTTGAATGTTGAGAATGTTATTCAAGATGTTCGACTCACCCTCAGCAAATTCACCACTCTCTTTTGCCAGCATGGCCATCGCTGATAGCTCATCACGCATCTTCGGCGTTTCATGACCACGCGCTAGGCGTTTAGTGATTTGCTCCGAGAACCATACGAATGGCGTCAATGCCCATACCATCCAACGCAGCACAGTTGCTGACACTGGCGCTAATTGGCGCCAGTAGGTCGCACCAATGGTTTTAGGGACAATTTCTGACAACACCAAGATACCCAAGGTAAGTACGGCAGAGAACACACCTAGCCATTGGCTACCGAAAACCTTCGCTGCTTGAGCACCAGCACTCGCCGCACCAATAGTATGGGCGATGGTGTTTAGGGTCAGGATAGACGCCAGCGGACGATCAAGCTCTGCTTTTAGCTTGGACAGTTTTTCTGCCGCAGGGTGGCCCTGTTGTCTTAGCTGAGCAAGATAGCTTGGAGTAATACTCAGCAGTACCGCCTCCAATACCGAACAGATAAACGACACACCAATGGCGACAGCGATATAAACCGATAAGAGAAACATTCATTTCCTAGTAAGTGCACACATCAACCTAACTTTGCTGCAAATGAGCCTGTGCATTGTTGGTGAGTGCTTAAAAACAGTAGCGACAGACCGATTTATCAGGCTTATCGGTTGAGCCGCAGAGCATTTATGGGACTTTATGCAATAATTTACAAGGTTTCAAACTCAATCTTTGGGTAACAAATTGTGAGTTAATGCTCATAAAACGGTTAAATCTACGTCATAAGCGACAAAGAACGGCTACAAACCTTTGCCAGATGGGGGCTTTATGATTTAGAGTGGGCTTTAACTCGATAACATGAAGAAGGGAAACCTAATGAACAAGACCCAATTAATCGACTTTATCGCTGAAAAAGCTGACCTATCAAAAGCACAAGCTAAAGCAGCGCTAGAAGCGACGCTTTCAGGCGTATCTGAAGCGCTAACTGAAGGTGACCAAGTTCAACTAATTGGTTTTGGTACGTTCAAAGTAAACCACCGTGCAGCTCGTACTGGTCGTAACCCAAAGACTGGTGATGAGATCCAAATCGCTGCAGCGAACGTTCCAGCATTCGTAGCTGGTAAAGCGCTAAAAGACGCAGTTAAATAATTTCTACAGCACCGACGCCCAGCGTCGGTGCTGTTCTCTCCACTTCCTTTCTGTGATGGATTGTTAAGCGTGTTGAGCCCCAGCGCGATTACCCATCTGTCTCCTCACTAAAGAGCTACAATTGACTGAACGCGATTCGCTATTTACTGTCTTACTTCTGTAGGAGAGTCATTTTCCATATCTTGCGTTCACACGAGGTGTCTAACAAATTATGAAAAAAACACTGTTGGTTTCACTTCTCGCGGCCACCTTGATTGGCTGTTCCTCAACACCATCGCCTAGTCTCAATCAATTCTCGAACTATACGGGCGGGCAAACCCTTGGTGATGCGACGAGTTTCTATTGGTACACCGAAAAGCTGACGCGTCCATACAGTGCTGCTGATTACGTCAATATGAACGACTATGGTTGGTATCAATCCAACTATCGCTGGGAAGGCGATACATTGCGTGAGTTCGTGCGCGAAGGGGTGCAGAACGAGATAGAGACAGGTGAGGTGACGTACCGCATTCATGTACGTTTCAATAAAGATGGCGAAGCTATCTATCAGCAATATCGCCGCAACGGTAAGGTTTTACCGGTCAAGAAAGCTCAGCTTGAGAACTATCAAAGAGAAGCCTCACTGCTCGTTGAGCGTGTTAAAGAGCAAGACAGTGACGGTCTAGAGCTCGTTCAAGGGCATTGGGACGGTGAAACTCTAGAAACCTGCAATGGCATCGAGTTTAGCGATATCAAGTTTGAGGAGAGCTTACCGAATTTTGTGGTCAAGCGCTTAGCTGAGGTTGAAAGCTATGTGGCTTTTCTGGGAAGCACACGACTAACAGGCGCTAGAGTAGAGCAACTGCTGATGCTTGCTGAAGGTTCGAAAGACTGTATCCCGAAGCCAGAGTTAATCTAACGAGTTTTGAACAAAAAAAGGGTGCCAATCGGCACCCTTTTCAATATGAGCTAGGCTCGGTTACTTTTGCTCGCGAGCAATCGCACGGTAGCCGATGTCGTTGCGGTGGAACATGCCGTCCCAGCTGATCTTCTTAGTCAGCTCATACGCGCGTGCTTGCGCTTCAGAGACAGTGTTGCCTAGTGCTGTCGCACATAGTACGCGACCACCGTTAGTCACAACATTGCCGTCGTTGTCAGCCGTACCAGCGTGGAATACCTTCTCGCCTTCCACTTCTGTAGTCGGTAGACCAGAGATAACATCACCCTTGTTGTAAGACGCTGGGTAGCCACCAGCCGCTAGAACGATACCGATAGACGCACGTGGGTCCCACTTAGACTCAACTTGGTCTAGCTTCTTGTCGATCGCAGCTTGGCAAAGCTCAACCATGTCTGATTGCATACGCATCATGATAGGTTGTGTTTCTGGGTCACCAAAGCGGCAATTGTATTCGATAACTTTAGGCGTGCCGTCTTTGTCGATCATCAGGCCTGCATATAGGAAACCTGTGTATGGGTTGCCTTCAGATGCCATACCGCGAACCGTTGGATAGATAACCTCTTCCATGATGCGGTTGTGGATTTCTTGAGTCACAACTGGAGCAGGAGAGTAAGCGCCCATGCCGCCAGTGTTAGGACCTGTATCCTTATCACCAACACGTTTGTGGTCTTGGCTGGTTGCCATTGGCAATACGTTTTCGCCATCAACCATCACGATGAAGCTTGCTTCTTCGCCGTCTAGGAACTCTTCGATAACCACGCGGCTACCCGCGTCGCCAAATGCGTTGCCAGCCAGCATGTCTTTGATTGCTTCTTCCGCTTCTTCTAGTGTCATCGCAACGATCACACCTTTACCAGCCGCAAGGCCGTCAGCCTTAACCACGATCGGAGCGCCTTGCTCGCGAACGTAAGCCAGCGCAGGCTCAATTTCAGTGAAGTTCGCGTAAGCGCCAGTCGGGATAGCGTGACGAGCTAGGAAGTCTTTGGTGAACGCTTTAGAGCCTTCAAGCTGAGCAGCAGCTTGAGTTGGGCCAAAGATCGCTAGACCTGCTTCTTGGAATGCATCAACTACGCCAATCACAAGCGGTGCTTCAGGACCAACAATCGTTAGCTCGATGTTCTTCTCTTTTGCAAACGCCACCAGACCTTGAATGTCTTCAACGTCAATCGCAACGTTTTCTAGCTTAGGCTCAAGCGCAGTACCTGCGTTACCAGGTGCGACGAAAACCGTTTCAACATTTGGATTCTGAGCCACTTTCCAACCCAGAGCGTGCTCACGACCACCAGCACCAATAATTAGAACGTTCATTTAATAATCCTTTCAAAGTTTGGATTACTCTAAGCA
This sequence comes from Vibrio maritimus, assembly GCF_021441885.1. Classification (NCBI taxonomy): domain Bacteria; kingdom Pseudomonadati; phylum Pseudomonadota; class Gammaproteobacteria; order Vibrionales; family Vibrionaceae; genus Vibrio; species Vibrio maritimus. Next base: position 3,340,165 of record NZ_CP090438.1, on the reverse strand, counting down.
GTTGGTGTTGTAGCAAGGCAGTGCTTGAGTTCATCCCCGGGAGCATAGCCTAGCTATGAGACCGGGGTGAATGAAAGCGCTAACGCGGCTACAGCGCCAAATGCGACGAGTAATTAGTGACGGAAGTGGCGCATGCCTGTAAAGATCATCGCCATGCCATGCTCGTCAGCCGCTGCGATAACTTCGTCATCACGCATAGAGCCACCTGGTTGGATAACGCACTTGATGCCAGCTTCTGCAGCAGCGTCAATGCCATCACGGAATGGGAAGAACGCATCTGATGCCATTACGCAGCCTTCAACCTGTAGACCTTCGTCAGCAGCCTTGATGCCAGCAATTTTCGCTGAGTACACGCGGCTCATTTGACCAGCGCCCACACCAATAGTCATGTCGCCTTTCGAGTAAACGATCGCGTTTGATTTCACATACTTAGCTACTTTCCAGCAGAATAGTGCGTCTTTTAGCTCTTCTTCTGTAGGCTGGCGCTTAGAAACCACTTTAAGGTCATCAAGCGATACCATGCCTTGGTCACGGTCTTGAACCAGAAGACCACCGTTAACGCGCTTAACGTCAAAGCCAGTCGTCTTAGTTGTCCACTCGCCACACTCTAGGAGGCGAACGTTTTTCTTAGCCGCAACCACTTCTACTGCTTCCGCAGAAACAGAAGGTGCGATAATCACTTCAACGAACTGACGCTCAACAATCGCTTTCGCTGTGTCTGCATCTAACTCTTGGTTGAATGCGATGATGCCGCCAAACGCTGACGTTGGGTCAGTTTTGTAAGCGCGGTCATACGCTTCAAGGATGTCTTTACCTAGTGCAACACCACATGGGTTGGCATGCTTAACGATAACACAAGCTGGCTCATCAAACTCTTTTACACACTCAAGTGCTGCGTCAGTGTCGGCGATGTTGTTGTAAGACAGGGCTTTACCTTGGATCTGGCGAGCAGTAGACACAGACGCTTCTTCTGGGTTTGCTTCTACGTAGAATGCCGCGTCTTGGTGGCTGTTCTCACCGTAGCGCATGTCTTGCTTCTTCACGAACTGTTGGTTAAACGTGCGAGGGAATTTAGACTCCTCGTCACCTTCCTTGTTCTCACCGTAAGATGGAACCATAGTGCCGAAGTAGTTCGCGATCATGCCGTCGTAAGATGCTGTGTGCTCGAACGCTGCAATAGCTAGGTCGAAACGTGTCTCTAGAGTAAGAGATTTGTCGTTGGCGTCCATTTCAGCAATAACGCGGTCGTAGTCGTGTGCGTTAACAACGATAGTCACGTCTTTGTGGTTTTTCGCTGCAGAACGAACCATAGTTGGACCACCGATATCGATGTTCTCAACCGCGTCTTCTAGTGTGCAGCCTTCTTTTGCTACAGTCGCAGCAAATGGGTATAGGTTAACCACAACCATATCGATTGGGTTGATGCCGTGAGTTGCCATCACTTCGTCATCTTGACCGCGACGACCTAGCACACCACCGTGTACTTTCGGGTGTAGCGTCTTAACACGACCATCCATCATCTCTGGGAAGCCAGTGTAGTCAGATACTTCAGTTACCGCGATACCTTGCTCAGCAAGTAGGCGAGCAGTACCACCAGTAGAAAGGATATCAACACCGCGTTGTGCTAGTGCTTGTGCGAATTCAACGATACCAGTTTTGTCAGATACGCTGATTAAAGCGCGGCGAATTGGACGAGCGTTACTCATGCTTCTGTTTCCTCAAAGTCACAGATTGTGTTGCTGTGTACAGGGCAAACGATTGGTTTGGCCTGCGGATTTAAAGATAGTTGCCAAACAGGACGAGGTCTTTCATGATTGAGGCGACCCAGTTGTCTGTTGGGTAAATACCCTTGGAATTTTTCCACCAGGGTGGCGATGGCGCGTATTCTAACCAATCTATTACAAAAAAGCTCGCGCAATCGTTTGGCATAGGCAAAAAAAGTGCAAAAAAGCCTATTAAAGAACACTTTTGTAACAAAGAGGTTAATTTAAACGGTTATGTTTCAAATAGGTGAGTTAGCAAAACGCTGCAAAGTCACTACGGATACGTTGCGTTTTTACGAGAAAAACCAACTTATTGAGCCAGCAGGGCGCAGCGAGTCGGGATATCGTCTCTACAATGAGCAGAGTCAGCAACAGGTGAGCTTTATCCTCAAGGCGAAATCCTTAGGGCTGAGCTTAGATGAGATCAAAGAGCTGCTAGGCATTAAGCTTGAAGCCACTGAGCATAGCTGTGCGGAGGTTAAGTCTATCACTAGCGCTAAGCTGGCAACGATTGATGACAAAATTGCCGAGCTAACACGGATTCGCGAAGCGCTGAAAAAAATCAATGATGCCTGCTGCGGGCATGAACACGATGCGAGCCACTGCTCGATACTAGCAGCCTTGGAGTCCAACAAAGACTAAGAGGAGCCTGAGCGACTCCTCTCAATTTTATTCCCGCTGTTTAAGATACTTTGAATGCGCCAATGCCTTGGCTAAGCGTGTGACCATTTTCCATCAACTGCTCGCTAGCTTTCGCCAGATTCTGAGCTTCTTTCGCTGATTGACTGCCGTGGTCGGCAATTTGCGTCACGTTCTGACTGATCTCATCGGTCGCTTGAGTCTGCTGAGCGCTTGCCTCCGCGATTTGCTCATTGAGTGACACAATCTCATTGACCTGGGCATCAATCTCATCCAATGCGAGTTTGGCATTCGCTACCTCAGATAAGGTTTCAACTGATTGCTGCTGAGTGTGAATCATCGATTGGCTGACTTCTGCCGCTTGGCTTTGAAGCTTCTGGATGATCTGTTCTATTTCATCGGTGCTACTTTGAGTGCGGGTGGCTAGGGTCCTGACCTCGTCTGCTACCACGGCAAATCCACGTCCTTGTTCACCGGCGCGAGCAGCTTCGATTGCGGCGTTCAAAGCAAGTAGATTGGTTTGCTCTGCCACTCCTCGAATAACCTCTAGCACTGAGCTGACTTCTTGCGTATCGTTGGCGAGGATCTGAATGCTGCTATCCGTGGTGGTTAATAGTTCGGATAGCGATTGCATGTGCTGCGTCGCGAGTTCAATCACGCGACTGCCTTGCTGGCCTTGTTCACTCGCCATCTTAGCGGCACTCGCGGCTTGCTGCGCAGAATGAGCGACCTCTTGGTTGCTGGCGTGCAACTGGTTCATGGCCGAGGCAACAGTATCGACGGCTTGTTGCTGCTGCTCAGACTGGGCAGCGCCATTTTGGGCGACTTGATTCAATGACACGGCGGCTTGGGTAATGTTCTCGGTGACCGGCTTAATCTCTTTAATCGTGTTCTCTAGCTTGTGAGTAAAGCGGTTAAACGCGGATGCGATTTGGCTGAGCTCGTCCGTCCCTGTTTCTGGAAGGGTTTTGGAGAGATCGCCATCACCGCTGGCAATGTCGTTCAATGCGTCGCGTGTGTCACGGCAGGGTTGAACGATGCTGCGACCAATAAGATAAGCAAGCACAAGCATCACAGCGAGTGCTACGACCACACTCATCAACACTTTCTTGGTGGCCTGCCAGGTCAATGCTTCGACGTCATCGACATAGACACCAGAGCCGATAACCCAGCCCCACGGTTTGAATAGCTTGATATAAGACACTTTCTCTACCGGCGCGTCTGAGCCTGGCTTAGGCCACATGTAGTTCACAAGCCCTGATTGCTGCTGTTTCGCGAGATTCACCATATCAACAAACAGTCTTTTGCCATTTGGATCGGCAACTTGGCTGAGATCTTGCCCATTGAGCGCGGGTTTCATGGGGTGCATAACCATCGCAGGTTGGAGATCGTTGATCCAAAAATAGTCGTTAGCATCATAGCGAAGGCTTTGAACGGCCTTTGACGCTTCAGACTGAGCTTGCTCTAGCGTCAGTTGACCAGAGCTATATTGTTGGTGATAGTGCTCCACGAGGGTGTAGGCAGTTTGAACTAAGTGTTGGGTCTTACTTTGCTTGTTTTCCATTAGTGAGTTCTGATAGTCCATCAGTGCCAACACCAGTGGCACAAACAGGGCCGCAGAAACCAGTGCGATAAGCACAAACAAGCGGTGTTGAATAGAGGTATTGCGCAGCAACGGGGTAGTCATCTTAAGAACTCCTTTTCTTAAAAGGGCAGATATTACCTAGCGTTTATTAAAGGTTTTATATTGTTGTTATAACAATACCTTACGCCATGCTGATCACGGACTCTATTCCACTATCGTCTAATTTTACGTCAGATCACAAAGTTGCTAGACGCAATATGAAGTCAGTTGGGTGGTGGAAAGCGGTTGAATGCTGGGAGGGAGAATAAGAAAAGGGCCTGAAGCGTACTTCAGGCCCTTTAATGTCAAATACGTTCGCTAAAGGCGAATTAGTTCATGCCGTATTTCTTAAGCTTCTTACGAAGAGTACCGCGGTTGATACCCATCATAGTTGCTGCGCGAGTTTGGTTACCGCGAGTGTACTGCATGATGGTGTCTAGTAGCGGCTGTTCAACTTCCGCTAGAACTAGTTCATACAATTCAGTGACGTCTTGACCATTTAATTGAGCAAGGTAGTTCTTTAGAGACGCTTTTACAGAGTCACGTAGTGGCTTCTGAGTGATTTGGTCTGAAGATGTTACTGTAGTAACTGTCAATGGTTCTGAAGTCAAATTTTGTTCGAACATAATCGGTTTAGCTCTTCTCGTAATTATGATGCAACGTTGTCAAAATAACCTTGCAATGCGTCGAGCTGTTCATTAGCAGCATCAATCGCGTTGAAGGTACGGCGGAACTCACCCGCCTGCTCATGTTCTTTTAGGTACCAGCCAACATGCTTACGCGCGATGCGTGGACCTAAGAACTCACCATAAAACTGGTGAAGCGCTTGAACATGACCAAGCAAGATACCCTGCACGTCCGAAGTCGGGCGCTCAGGCATCAGTGTGCCGTTTTCCAAATAGTGTTGGATTTCCTCGAAAATCCATGGCCGTCCTTGGGCCGGACGTCCAATCATCAAAGCGTCTGCACCGGTGTAATCCAGTACATATTTCGCTTTCTCTGGGCTATCGATATCACCGTTAGCGATAACCGGTATAGAGACAGCTTCTTTTACCGCTTTGATGCTGTCGTATTCTGCCTCGCCTTTGTACATGCAGGTACGCGTTCGACCATGAAGGGCGAGCGCCTGTATGCCGCAGTCTTCGGCTAGTTTTGCAATTTGGACACAGTTTTTGTTGTCTGTATCCCAACCTGTACGGGTTTTTAATGTCACAGGGACATCGACGGCATCGACTACGGTACGCAGGATATCTTCGATGATATCTGGGTACTTAAGCAGTGCTGAACCCGCCAGCTTTTTATTCACTTTCTTAGCAGGGCAGCCCATGTTGATGTCGATGATTTGCGCACCGTTTTCAACACTGAACTGTGCCGCTTCCGCCATAAGCGTTGGATCGGCTCCTGCAATCTGCACCGAACGAATACCGGATTCGCCCTCGTGCACCATGCGCTGCTGTGACTTGGCTGTTTTCCACAGTTTTGGATTTGACGACATCATTTCACTGACGGCCATACCCGCACCGTAACGAAGGCACAACTCACGGAACGGCCTATCAGTAACACCCGCCATAGGTGCGACAATCAGGTTGTTCTTAAGTTGGTATTGTCCGATTTTCAAAACAGCGCCACAGGTTTACACAAGCAAGGGCGCGCATTTTACGCATTTTTTCGGTGCGTGAAAAGACTAATATTTGAGCATTTACAATTTGTTTCTGCAAATTGTCGCATTTTCAGGCGCTTAGTCTTAAAACTATTCTTTTTAGAGCAAAAATCGCGGTATTTTAGCCCCCTAAAACACCGCGATTTAAACGAGAATGGTTATTTTTTGCCCGAGATACGACACCACTCGTTAAGTTCAACGATAGGGTCAATGCTCATCTCATCGCGATAATAGTTGGCGACATCTTCAGCTTGAGTATCCAAAACGCCAGACATGGCGAGCTCACCACCTGGTTTTACTAGTCCTTTAATGATGCCGGAAAGGTCACGTAAAGGACCGGCAAGGATGTTCGCCACCACAACGTCGGCAATCAGACCTTCTGGTTGGTCTTGAGGTAGGAAAAGTTCTAGTTGATCGGCAACGCCATTGCGCTGTGCGTTGTCTTTCGACGCAATAAGCGCTTGAGGATCAATGTCGATCCCGATCACTTTCGCTGCGCCAAGTTTGATCGCGGCAATCGCTAGGATCCCTGAACCACAACCAAAGTCGATAACTGTCTTGCCAGCAAGATCTAGTGACTCTAGCCACTCAAGACACAGAGCCGTGGTTGGGTGTGTACCTGTACCGAATGCAAGACCTGGGTCAAGCATCACATTCACCGCATCGGGCTCTGGAACATCACGCCAGCTAGGGCAGATCCATAGGCGCTCACCAAATTTCATTGGGTGGAAGTTTTCCATCCACTCACGTTCCCAATCCTTGTCTTCTAGCTGCTCGACCTTGTGAGCAAAGCCTTCAGGTAGCATATTGCTGCCTTTAATTGTCTCAACCACCCATTGTGTGTCCGCTTCGGCGTCGTATAGCGCAACGATATCAGTATCGCCCCACAGACGCGTCTCACCAGGCAACGGTTCAAATACAGGCGTATCATGCGCATCTAGGAAGGTAACAGACAATGCGCCCGTTTCTTCCATCAGCATATCGCCGATTTGCTCTGCATTTTCATTGGTCGCGTTGAGTTTAATTTGAATCCAAGGCATAAGTTGGGTCCTAGCAAGATGAATTTTGCGCAGAGTGTAGCAGATTCACTGACGCTCGGCATAAAAAAACCCGCCGTGGCGGGTTTTTATCAATAGAGAAGCGATTAGCTCATGCCAAGCTTCTTCTCTAGATAATGAATGTTGGCACCGCCGTGTTGGAAGTTTTCATCATTCATGATTGATTCTTGTAGAGGAATGTTGGTCTTGATGCCTTCAATGAACATCTCACCCAGTGCATTCTTCATACGAGCAATCGCTACATCGCGGTTCTCACCGAACGTGATCAGCTTACCGATCATTGAATCGTAATGAGGTGGTACTGTGTAGCCCGTGTAGATGTGCGATTCCCAACGAACGCCCATACCGCCCGGCGCGTGGAAGCGTTCGATGGTACCTGGACATGGAAGGAAGCGCTCAGGGTCTTCCGCGTTGATACGACATTCGATCGCATGGCCACGCAGTTTGATGTCATCCTGAGTGAATGACAGTGGTTGACCTGCTGCAACGCGAAGCTGCTCTTTGATTAGGTCAACGCCAGTCACCATCTCTGTTACTGGATGCTCTACCTGAATACGCGTGTTCATTTCGATGAAGTAGAACTCACCGTTTTCGTATAGGAACTCAAACGTACCTGCGCCGCGGTAACCGATTTCGATACATGCACGTGTACAACGCTCACCAATGTACTTACGCATCTCTTCAGTGATGCCTGGTGCTGGTGCTTCTTCAACGACCTTTTGGTGGCGACGCTGCATTGAACAGTCACGTTCGCCAAGGTGGATAGCGCCGCCTTGACCGTCTGCGATAACCTGAACTTCAACGTGACGAGGGTTTTCTAGGAATTTCTCCATGTAAACGATGTCGTTGTTGAAGGCAGCTTTTGCTTCTGCACGTGTCATGGCAATGGATTCAACCAACTCAGCTTCACTGCGAACCACACGCATACCGCGACCGCCGCCACCACCAGAGGCTTTGATGATCACTGGGTAGCCAATGCGCTTCGCGTGCGCCTTGTTTTTCGCTTCGTCATCGTCCAGTGGGCCGTCAGAGCCAGGTACACAAGGTACGCCCGCTTTTTTCATCGCAGTGATAGCCGATACTTTATCGCCCATCATGCGAATCGTGTCTGCTTTAGGACCGATGAAGATGAATCCAGAGCGCTCAACTTGCTCAGCAAAATCAGCGTTTTCAGACAAGAAACCGTATCCCGGGTGGATCGCCACAGCACCTGTTACTTCAGCGGCTGAAATGATGCGTGGGATGTTTAGGTAGCTGTCGATACCACGTGCTGGACCAATACAGATGGCTTCATCAGCAAGTAGTACGTGCTTAAGGTCGCGGTCCGCTGTTGAGTGAACAGCCACCGTTTTGATACCTAGCTCTTTACAAGCGCGCAAAATACGAAGTGCAATCTCACCTCGGTTTGCGATAACGACTTTATCTAACATAGTCAAAGCCCCGCTTATTCGATGATAACTAGCGGTTGATCGAATTCTACAGCTTGACCATCTTCTACTAGGATTGCAGTGATAACGCCTGACTTGTCTGCTTCAATCTGGTTCATCATCTTCATTGCTTCAACGATACAGATAGTGTCGCCAGCGCTAACAGATTGACCAACTTCAACAAATGGTTTTGCATCTGGGCTTGGTGCACGGTAGAAGCTACCAACCATTGGAGAAAGAACCTGGTGACCAGCTGGTGCTGCAGGTGCTGCTTCTTCAGCTGCAACTGGTGCCGCGGCTGGAGCTGCTGCCGGCGCTGCTACTGGAGTAGGTGCTGCTGCGTATTGAATTGGTGCTGGAGCTGCAGCAGCAGGACCGCTGCGGCTGATGCGTACTGACTCTTCACCTTCTGAGATCTCTAGCTCAGCGATGCCAGACTCTTCAACCAGTTCAATTAGCTTTTTGATTTTACGAATATCCATGTTTCTTTCTCTTTGTCTTGTGAGTAAGACGGCTTTACATTAAGCCGTAGAGTATTTGGTTATTTTGCTTTTAGCGCCTTAATGGCGGCTGAAAGCGCAAATTCATAGCCTTGCGAACCCAATCCGCAAATCACACCTTGTGCCACATCAGACAGATAAGAGTGATGACGGAATGGTTCTCGGGCATGAACGTTTGATAAGTGCACTTCGATAAACGGAATTGAGACCCCTAGTAATGCATCACGCAGTGCAACACTGGTATGGGTGAACGCCGCAGGGTTAATGATAATAAAATCGGTATTCCCAAATGCTGCGTGTATGGCCTCAATGAGCTCATATTCACGGTTAGATTGAAGGTGGGACAGCTCGATATCTGCCTGAGCAGCCTGCTTTTCTAGGTTATCAACAATTTGTGAGAGTGTTTCACTGCCGTAATGTCCCGGTTCTCTTACTCCTAACAGATTAAGATTTGGGCCATTTAAAACTAGAATTCGAGACTTTGCTGTCATATTGTCGCCATCTTCGGTTAACGTGAAATAAACGGGGTTTATCCCAAGTTTACATAAAAATAGGAGCGGCTGAGAAGCTCGCCAAGCTCATATTTTTAAAAATTGACCAAGATTATAGCTAATTCACAACATTTAGCAGCAATTTACTGGTCTAATCTCCTGTGGTCTGTCAGAAAAATTGCAACACAGAGCACATTTTGACAGCCAGCTGAAAAAAGCTGAAACAAAAAAGCCGCCCCAGAAGGGACGGCTTGTTATCAGATTGTCACAGAGATGCACTAAACCAGCTCGGCTTTCTCTGCAATCAACTTGTCGACGACGCTCGGATCAGCAAGCGTTGACGTATCACCTAAATTGCTGGTGTCGCCGGTGGCTATCTTACGTAGAATTCGACGCATGATTTTACCAGAGCGAGTCTTAGGTAGTGAGTCCGTCCAGTGCAGGACATCTGGCGTGGCGATTGGACCGATCTCTTTACGAACCCAATCTTTCACCTCTTTATGCAGCTCAGCTGATGGGAACTCGCCATCATTTAGCGTGATGTAGGCGTAGATAGCCTGACCTTTGATGTCGTGTGGAATACCAACGATTGCAGCTTCAGCAATCTTATCGAAAGCAACCAGCGCAGATTCAATCTCTGCGGTACCCATTCGGTGACCAGAGACGTTAAGTACGTCATCAACACGGCCGGTAATCCAGTAGTAACCATCTTCATCACGGCGAGCGCCGTCACCCGTAAAGTACATGCCTTTAAAGGTCGAGAAGTAGGTTTGCTCAAAGCGGTCGTGGTCTCCATAAACGGTACGCATTTGACCCGGCCAAGAGTCTAGGATGACTAAGTTGCCTTCGGTCGCGCCATCGACAATATTCCCCATGTTGTCGACTAGCGCAGGTTGCACGCCGAAGAATGGGCGAGTTGCCGAACCTGGTTTGAGCTCTGTGGCCCCCGGTAGTGGAGTAATCAAGATACCGCCTGTTTCTGTCTGCCACCAGGTGTCGACGATAGGTGATTGCTCGTTACCGATAGTTTTGTAATACCATTCCCAGGCTTCTGGGTTAATTGGTTCGCCAACTGAGCCCATGATGCGTAGGCTGTCGCGAGTGGTGCCTTTGACCGCTTCATCGCCCTTCGCCATTAGCGCACGAATCGCAGTCGGTGCAGTATAGAGGATGTTGACTTGGTGCTTGTCGACAACTTCACTCATACGGCTGGTATCTGGGTAGTTAGGTACGCCCTCAAACAAAATAGTCTTCGCTCCATTGGCGAGTGGACCATAGATTAGGTAGGTGTGACCGGTAATCCAGCCAACATCAGCGGTACACCAGAAGGTTTCGCCTGGCTGATAGTCGAAGACATATTTAAAGGTCATGGTTGCGTAAACGAGGTATCCACCCGTGGTGTGCAGAACGCCTTTTGGTTTACCTGTTGAGCCAGAAGTATAAAGAATGAATAGCGGGTCTTCTGCGCTCATTTCTTCTGGTGGGCACACTTCAGAGGCATTTTCGGTTGCTTCATGCCACCACACATCACGATGCTCATGCCAAGCCACATCGCCACCCGTGCGCTTAAGTACCATAACCTTGGAAATGGTTTTCACTTCTGGGTTCGTCAGTGCCTCATCAACGTTCTTTTTCAAAGGTACTGCGCGGCCACCACGTACACCTTCATCTGCGGTAATCACCACTTTTGCGTCTGAATCGATAATACGACCTGACAGTGCTTCAGGAGAGAAGCCACCGAAGACAACGGTATGGACAGCACCGATACGTGTACAAGCGAGCATTGCGACTGCCGCTTCTGGAACCATCGGCATGTATAGACAGACCACATCACCCTTGTTGACGCCTTGTGCTTTTAGCGCGTTAGAGAACTTACACACTTCTTTGTGCAGTTCATTGAAGGTGAGGGTTTTATCGTCAGCAGGATCGTCGCCTTCCCAAATGATTGCGACGTCATCACCACGCTCTGCTAGGTGTCGGTCGATACAGTTTGCCGAGACGTTGAGTGTGCCATCTTCAAACCAGCGAATGTCGACATGGCCAGTGTCAAAAGAGGTGTGTTTGACTTTGGTGAATGGCTTAATCCAATCAACGATTTTGCCGTGCTCTCCCCAGAATCCTTCAGGGTCCGAGACGGACTGTTGATACATAGATAGATAAGTGTCGTTATCCGCATGTGTGTTGGTTTTAATGTTTTCTTTTACCGGATAAACATGAACTTCACTCATTGCTTCTCTCCTTTGAATTGAGCTTAGCGGGCTAGGGCTGAACTAGATCGTGTATTAACTCTCGGCTAGTTCGAGGCAATGAGCAATTAGACTTTAGGCGTACTGGTGAAAAGTTAAGCTAAATTAGTGGGTTAACGAAGGTTGGTAATGAGATGTGGGTCGCAGTTCGGGTGAAACTAGCTCTGAGGTCGAAACGGTGGCAGTGAACCACGAGTCAGCTTTAGGTAAACCATCGCTGCCGCTTTGGCATCTTCGAGCGCATCGTGTTTGTGGTAATTGGGTATTTGTAAATGGCGACAGATGGCTTCAAGACTCAGATCAAAATAGCCATTGGGCAGCATTTTAAGCAGCTGGTCGTTATAGATTTGGCTCACTTCAATCAGGGCATTAGGCAAGGGAAAGCCGAGGTGCTTTTTGCAGGCACGGTCGAGGATCTTTTTGTCATAACGAATGTGGTAGCCCACCAGTGGCCGGTTACCGATGAATCTTATCAGCGCTTGAATGGCTTGCTTTTCACTGATGCCATGCTTGAGGTCGTCGTGTCTGATATGGTGGATCTTGATAGAGTCTTCATCCAAAGACTTTGGCGCAGAGAGTCTGACCTCAAACGGAGCGCTGGTGATAATGCGGTTATCAATAATCTTTGTGGCGGCAATGGTCACAATGTCCGCCACATTCGGATCGAGGCTGGTGGTTTCACAATCGAGTGAAACAAACTCATTTGGCACTGGGCGAGTGAAGAGGCTTTGGTAATCACTCCCTTTGGTTTGATAGCGCCAGTAGGCTTTGGTAAGAATATTCATAGCAAGATCACTATCAATGACGAATCTGGTAGTGGTAGCCAAGCCACTGTTTAAACTTTTTCACCACGTGCAGCCCATGACGTAACAGGTCGCGTTCAGGGCGTTCAAGCGCGTCCAATTGAATGGCATTACTAATATCGTGATGCGACAGCTGTTGTTGTAATCTGAGCTTGAAAAAATGCTTCAGTGCCTCCGCTAGGTTCTCCGCGGTTTCTTGTTCTAGTACTCGCTTAGTCACCAACTGGTCGATGCGATCAAAGGTGTTAGTGGCATCGATGGCGTATTCCATACTCAGGGCTCGAACACCGTGAACAATAGGGAAGATCCCCCCTTGTTTTAGATCCACTCCTTGCTTGGAGCTTTTTACATTACCAAACAGGGTTAGAGGGACCGCAAAGTTCAGTGCTGGGCGAGTGAACTCGGTCAATATGAGCTCTTGTCCTTCCATCTGCTGCTGCAAGTGCTGTTTTACAGGAGCAAGCAGTTCGAGGTTCCCCGCAACAGCCCGAGCGTCGGCAAGGATGGCGATTTCCATGACACTTTCACTGTTTGCACTGGCGACAAGCTTTTCGATATGTTGCTGCCATTCATTTGTTGTTCGGACCCAGTGAGGATTACTGACCATGACGTTGCCGGGGCAAAGAGGGTAGCCGAGTCGGGCAAGAGTATGGTTGAGATCATCAAGGACACGTTGCTGATTCGGCCACTCTAATCCTTGCTCTAATATCAGCGCATTATCTTGGTCGGTTTTCAGGATCTGCTCGCCTCGACCTTCAGACCCCATCACGATTAAACAGCAGTGATTATGCATGGCTGGCGGGACAACAAGCTCAAAGGCGCGCTCGATGATCTGTTCATTGACCGCGGAAACCAGTTCCATCATGAAGCGAGTTCGGATGCCGTTGGTCACGAGACTGTCGACCAATTGCTGCTGGCGATTGGAGGCTAAGGCGAGCTCATCAATGCTATTCGCCCGCGCGATGCTAAGAGATAACACATGAGAGTGGGTGGAAAATGCGCTCAGTATCTGGGTCATATCCAGCATCCCAACCGCCTCTTTCCCTTCGCAGACCATCAAGCGCTTTACTCTTTGACGCGTCATGGTGACCATGGCGTTAAAGAGGAACTCATGTTTTTCGACTTGATGAACCGGGTAAGTGGCGATGTCGCCAATAGCGGTATTGGCAGCGAGCTGTTCGAGTACTACGGCATGCAGCATATTGGTTCGAGTGACAATACCATAACGGGATGTGTGCGCGGCAAGTCTCGGGTCATTCTCATCGAGCTCAATCAAAGCAGCGTCGACACCTTGATTTAATAGGGCTTGAGTGACCTCGGTAATGGGCATGCTTGCTGGCAGGATCAAGGGTGGATGGTAGATCTCTTCATCGACCTTAGTCAGAATAAATTCACCAAGATTTTGCTGCTTCTGCGCTTCTTCAATAAGTTGTTGGCGTGTTGCCAAGCTGGTATCAAAGTAGGCCGCAAACTGCCCATTGCTGTGGTAAAGGGTGACAAAGACATCTTTGGGGAGCAGATACACTAGGGTGTCTTCGAGCGCCACATAGTCATGTTTTACTGCGCCACTCAGAAGCGCACGTACATCAAACATGTCATCGTAGGTGTAGTGGGCGTAGACCTCTTTGCGCTCAGCATCGCGCTCTTCAACTGAGCCCTTGATGATGATGTAGAGCTGGTCAGCTTCGGCTCCCGCTTTAACAATGGTGTCTTTATCTCGATAGTAAGCCACATCCAAGGCGGAGCGGAGCTGATTCTGTTGAGGCTCACTGAGTCTGTCGAAAGGGGGGGACGACATATTAAATTTATCAGGCATACCAGTAAGCTCCATTTTCCCACATCATGGCAATAGTCTGGCAAATTCGTGGCTAAGCTCCAGACGACTTTAGTCGTAGAGCAACCGAGATTTAGGTGCCAAGCAAATAAGGGAAAATTCGTTCACTCATTAATTCCCTTTTTATGAGCGCAGACTCGTAGCATAATGGCGCCGTTTCCTCTGTTCTGTCCGTTCTGCTGTAGTTAGGTTAATTTGCATGATAACGCCAACCCCTTTTGCTTGGGTCTCCCAGTACTTATTTGGTTTCTTCTTTTCTTACGGTGTTTATCTTCCGTTTTGGGCACTTTGGTTTGAAGACCAAGGGGTGTCGGCAGCGGATGTGGGCCTATTGATGGGGTTGGGTTTTGCTACGCGCTGCGTTGCCAACCTGATCATCACGCCTAGGATCCACAAAGCAGAGAGCCTGCTGCCTGCGCTTCGCTGGGCGACGTTAGCCTGTACGATTTTCCTTGCTGCGCACCTAGCTGCGGGTCCGAGTTTTGCCATGCTGGCATTGGTGACTGTGCTGTTTAACCTCAGCTTTGGTCCTGTTGTTCCTCTATCGGACGCCGCCGCGAACCACTATGCGAACCGCAATATGCTCGATTATGGTCGCACGAGACTATGGGGCTCGGTCGCCTTTATTGCGGGCTCGTCAGTCGTTGGCTACTTAGCGTCTCAGTTTGGCGCCAATATGATCGTCTATACGGCAATCGCTGGTTTCGTGATTTCTATGCTGCTGGTGATGAGAAACCCAGCCACTATGCCGGTTTCGCAGAGCGAAGAAGATACCGTGAGACCTAAGTTGAGTGCGCTGCTCAAAGATACCGAAGTGATTCGCTTTCTGGCATTGATAGCCCTTATCCAAGGTAGCCACGCCGCTTACTACAGTTTTAGCTCTATCTATTGGAAAGAGGCGGGTCATCCAGAAAGCTTGATCGGTTATCTTTGGAGTCTAGGTGTCGTATCAGAAGTCATGCTGTTTGCCTTTAGTAAGAAGTGGTTTGCTGGCTGGTCACTGCGTACCTTGTTTGTCATTTCTTCTGTGGGCGTCATGATTCGCTGGGGACTGACGGCATCGACAACCGCTGTTGCAGCCTTGGTTGTGATTCAATTGTTGCATGGCGTGACCTTTGCTATCGCTCATATTGCCGCGATTCAATATATCCAGAAGTCTGAGCCGAACAAGATGGTGGCACTGCAAGCGCTCTACAATGCGATTCCGTTGGGGGCGTTTATTGCGCTGATGATGGCAGTCAGCGGTTGGGGCTACGAGAACTGGGGAGCTAACGTATTCTGGGGTATGGCTGTCATGGGGCTACTGGCGCTGTTCATTAAAGTTGAGCCGAGTCGAAAAGGCGCGCAAGATATCACGGAAAAACCTCAGCCTGAGCCACAGAATTGATTGGCGACATTTGAGAAAAATGCTGATAACCCTTTAAATAATAGTTAACAAATTTAAAGGGATATCACATATGCAAGGATGGATCGTCGTCCCCGTGTCACTGGCCTATTTGGGCATACTATTTTTAATAGCGTGGTACGGCGATAGGCAGAAAAAATGGCTCTCTAACTGGCGACCTTGGGTCTACAGTCTATCGATTGCTGTTTACTGTACATCCTGGACTTTCTACGGAACGGTCGGACAAGCGAGCGCAAATCCTTGGGCATTCTTGCCCATCTACTTAGCCCCAATCATCGTCTTTACATTAGGCTGGCGCGTCATTGCCCGCCTTATTCTTATCGCTAAGCGCGAGCACATCACCTCCATCGCTGACTTTATAGCCGCGCGATACGGAAAGTCTCAAGGGCTTGCTGTCGTTGTGACCTTGATTGCCGTGGCTGGGATCTTGCCTTACATCGCCTTGCAACTGCGCGGCATCACTATGGGGCTCGAGGTTGTCGCTCCCGATCTTGCCAGCGAGCTCGGTTATCAAGATAAACACATCTCATGGTTTGTCGTTGGTGCTTTGGCAATCTTTACCATGCTGTTTGGCACTCGACACATCGATAATACCGAGCATCACCGCGGTATGATGATGGCGGTCGCGTTTGAGTCTATCGTCAAGCTGGTGGCGTTCTTAGTCGTCGGTGTGTTTATTCTTTACCTTGCATGGGACCGACCAGATATTCATCTCGCCGAACTGGCGTCAAGCACCTACCAATCCCCCAATGTCCCAACCTTGCTGATACACACAGGGCTTACCATGATGGCGATCGTCTGTCTGCCAAGGCAGTTCCATACCATGGTGGTTGAGAATGAACGTGCTCAAGATTTGCATACAGCTCGATGGTTATTCCCAGTTTACTTAGTGCTGATGGGGCTATTTGTGCTTCCTATTGCTTGGGTCGGGCAAGGGCTGTTAATGGGGACATCGCCAGATACGTTTGTTATCAGTATCCCTAAGTTTGCCGAGGCTAATAACATTGCTTTGCTGGCATTTTTAGGTGGCACGTCGGCTGCGAGCGGTATGGTAATTGTATCTACGATCGCGCTGGCGATTATGATGTCGAATGATCTTGTGATGCCACTGCTTTTGCGTCGTATTAAGCTAGCACATCGCTCGCACCGCCATCTTTCGGGCTTGTTATTGGTTATCCGTAGAGCCTTGATCTGTTTGCTGTTGTTTGGTGCTTGGCTATTTTATCAGGCGCTCGATACGATCCACTCACTCTCAGCAATTGGCTTCTTGTCATTTTCGGCAATTACCCAGTTTGCACCCGCTCTGATAGGCGGAATGTACTGGCGTCTTGGCAACCGTAAAGGGGTTTATGTCGGACTGTTTGTTGGTTTTGCCATTTGGCTTATCACACTGATGAGTGAAACCGGCCTTCTGGCGGGTGATGCGAGCAGTAACCTTTTGATATGGATGATTACGCCACCAGATCTGCTCTCATCATGGGGCATTGCGAGCTCGGATTGGGGGATGTTGATAAGTGTGGTGTTAAACGCTATCTGTTTTGTCGTCATTTCGCTCGCGACACGCTCTAGCCTGACTGAGCGATTACAGTCAGCCTCTTTTGTCGGTACGCCTCTTCCTGAAAGTGAAAACCTGAGTCTCTACCAAAGTCGAGTCACAGTAGCTGAACTAGAGATGCTGGCGTCCCGATTTGTTGGGCGAACGCGGGTTCGCAGTGCATTTCGTCAGTACTGGAGGCAGCAAGAAAGCCAACCCCTGCCAAATCAGCAAGCGACCGCAGAGCTGATTCGACATACCGAGCGTGTGTTGGCCGGGGTTTTTGGTGCATCGTCAGCGAAACTGGTTCTTACCTCTGCGCTGCAAGGGCGTAACATGCAGCTCGAGGAAGTCGCGACGATAGTTGATGAAGCCTCCGAGCTGTACCACTTTAGCCGAGGGTTATTGCAAGGCGCCATCGAGCACATCGGGCAGGGTATTGCGGTTGTTGATAAGCAACTACGCTTGGTCGCATGGAACCGGCGATATCTAGAGCTGTTTACCTTTCCTCCGGGGCTGATTCAAGTTGGTAGGCCCATTGCGGACGTGATTCGTCACAATGCTGAGCAAGGGCTATGTGGTCCTGGCGATCCAAACGAACATGTGCGCAAGCGTATCTATTATTTAGAGCAAGGCTCACCACATACCTCGTCGCGAGTGAGAGCGGATGGCAGTGTCATCGAGGTGCAAGGCAACCCCATGCCAGGCGGAGGGTTTGTGATGAGCTTTACCGATATTACGGTGTTCCGAGAAGCCGAATCTGCGCTGCGAGATGCTAATGAACGTCTAGAAGAACGAGTGGTTGAGAGAACTCATGAGCTCGAACAGCTTAACCAGCGCTTAGTCTTGGCAACCCGAAAATCGGAGTCTGAATCTCAGTCTAAAATGCGCTTTTTGGCTGCGGTGAGTCACGACCTCATGCAGCCACTCAATGCAGCGCGACTGTTCGCATCCTCCCTTTCTGAGGCGAGTAAGGATGATGAAACCCGTAAACTCTCCGGTCACATCGAGAGTGCGTTGGGCGCGGCAGAAGAGTTGATCGGCGATTTGCTCGATATATCGAGACTGGAGTCTGGCAAGCTACAGACCAACGTACGTGGCTTTCAACTATCAGAGGTATTCAATAACTTAAAAGCGGAGTTTAGTGCCATATCAAAAGGGCAAAATATTGATTTTTCAGTGGTTTCAAGCTCGCTTATCGTCAAATCTGACCCCAAGTTGCTGCGTCGTGTGCTACAGAACTTTCTCACTAACGCGTTTCGCTACAACCCAGAGGGCAAGGTGCTTCTTGGGGCGAGAAGAATCAATGGTCGAGTACGAATTGATGTTTGGGATGATGGGATCGGGATTCCAGAAGATAAGCAGAAAGAGATTTTCAATGAGTTTACCCGAGTTGATCAAGCTCGAGCAGACAGGGGACTAGGGCTAGGCCTCGCTATCTCTCGAGGCATTGCGAGAGTGCTCAATCATCAAATCTCTATGCGTTCGTGGCCGGATCGCGGCAGCGTGTTCTCCATAACGCTTGATTTGGCGAGCGAGGTAGCGCCTGTTGCAGAAAAAGTCGCGGCATCGAGTGACGCTGGACTTAAGCATCTTAAAGTACTTTGCGTTGATAATGAGCCTGATATTTTGGTCGGAATGGAGACCTTGTTAGAGCGTTGGGGGTGTGACGTCCGCACAGCATTGGATCTAGTGGGCAGTCTTAAACATTTGGATCAAGGTTGGGAGCCTGACGTCATCTTATCTGACTATCGACTCGACAATGGGCGAACGGGATTAGAAGTCCTGCAGCAATTTCGTTTACGCGTGGGTGACTCGTTTAAAGGCGTCATCATTAGTGCTGATAGAACAGAGTCTATGCTCGAGGGCATTAAATCCAATGGCTTTGCCTTTATTGCTAAACCCGTTAAGCCACTTAAGCTGCGTTCGATACTCAATCAATCCTAGCGATCAATAAGGCATGGGAAAGCATTTGTCATTTCGATGTTAGTGTTCTTTCCATGTCTTTACTCAATATCACCTTACCTTTACCTCGCTTGACAGACCCTTTACGTCGTTCCAGTTATTCTTTGTGACATCAACTAACGGATAGCAACACTCACAGCCTTGGCGGGATTTCTGTCAACGCAACGCTGAAATTAATTCGTTATGAATCAGTACTCTTTCGAAAAATGCTGAAAAAAGGTGCAATTTTTTGAAATTAATGTGACCTGTGTCAGGTCGTATTGGGTAAGAGATGAGTATCAAATGAAAACAAAAAGTGATACCAAAGCAAAATGCTAATTGTTACTAGTATCATTTAAATTTGATTTTCTTTTAATACTTTTTAGGTATCCCTCCGTATTAAAGAGGGAGTTGGTTGAGCGTTAGGTCGTTGTACGTTCACCGAATGTTGAGCACTTAACGGTGCTACTTGATGAGGTGTCATTATGAAAAAACTATTACCACTTGCAGCTATCCTTGCAATGGCTCCGGCTTTAGCCTTTGCAAATGCAGACAACTTATACGGAAACGGTGGCGTGCACACCGAGTTCTTTGAAACTAAGGCAGAAGCGATGGCAGAAGCGAACCGTATCTCGGAACAGCTTTCTTCTAAGCCGTCACATGAGTTGGCGTTTGTGTTGCGCACTCCTTTGAAAAGCCTTGACCACAACAGTATCGAAATCTACGACAAAGACGTGTCATACAACACTATGCCTGGTGACAACGGTGCAACCATGTACCAAGGCGTTGTTGACGTAGAGTATCGTTTCTCTCGTTATGACTAACATTTGATTTCGCTAGCACGAAAAAAGGCCGCTGCATCTGCAGCGGCCTTTGTTATTACGTGTGGATAAGGTTATTGCTTGTAGATTAGTGGTCGTGAGCCGCGCCAGCGCCTTTCGGATAGCGAATCGATTCCACCATATCTTGCACATCTTTCGGTACTTCTGCCGTAAACTTGTTAACCACAATGGATACCGTGAAGTTTAGACACATACCAAGCGTACCAATACCTTCTGGGCTGATGCCAAACAACCAATTGTCTGGTGTGCTTGCCGCAGGGTTGATGAACTTGAAGTAGATGATGTAAGCCGCAGTAAACAAGATACCTGAAAGCATACCTGCGATAGCACCCTCTTTGTTCATCTTCTTGTAGAAGATACCCAGGATAATAGCAGGGAAGAAGGATGCGGCTGCCAGACCGAAGGCGAATGCAACAACCTGAGCCACGAAGCCTGGTGGGTTGATGCCTAGGTAACCGGCACCGATGACCGCGGCGGCGGCGCCTATCCGAGCATACATGAGTTCCTGCTTATCGGTCATATCGGGTTTAAAGCCTTTCTTGAGCAGATCATGAGAGACCGCTGTCGAGATAACCAATAGTAGACCCGCTGCTGTTGATAGTGCTGCGGCTAAGCCACCTGCTGCGAGCAGTGCGACAACCCAGTTAGGAAGTTGAGCAAGCTCTGGAGAAGCCAATACGATGATATCGCGGTTGATCTTCATCTCATTGCGTTCATCGCCTGAGTAGAACATACGACCATCGCCATTCTTATCTTCCCAACCAACAAGACCTGTGCTTTCCCAGTTCTTATACCAGCTTGGTGCCTCTTCTGCTTGTACGCCTTTCATGTCTGGACCATTGATGGTGTCGATCATGTTAACGCGAGCGAACGCTGCGACTGCTGGTGCAGTTGTGTAAAGAAGCGAGATAAAGACGAGTGCCCAACCTGCTGAAATACGTGCATCTTTTACGCGAGGTACAGTGAAAAAGCGAATAATAACGTGTGGTAGACCTGCTGTACCCACCATTAGCGCCGCACAGATGAAGAAGACGTCAACCATACTCTTAGAGCCGTCGGTATAGGCGGTAAAGCCGAGCTCCTCAGTCAGTCCATCGAGTTTATCGAGCAAGTAGGTTTCTGACCCTGTCAGCGTCGAACCAAAACCAACCTGTGGCAGTACCGAGCCTGTCATCATTAGCGATGTAAATACCGCTGGCACCAAGAAAGCGAAGATCAGTACGCAATATTGAGCAACCTGAGTATAGGTAATCCCTTTCATTCCACCCATTACTGCGTAGAAGAATACGATGGCCATACCGATAACGATACCTAGGTTGATGTCTACCTCTAGGAAACGTGAGAATACAACACCTACACCACGCATCTGACCTGCTACATAGGTAAAGGAAACGAAGATGGCACAGAATACCGCTACCATACGCGCTGTTTTTGAGTAGTAACGATCGCCAATGAAATCTGGCACGGTGAACTTACCGAACTTACGTAGATAAGGGGCTAAGCAAAGTGCAAGAAGTACGTAACCGCCAGTCCAACCCATAAGGTATACCGCACCATCGTAACCGATGAATGAGATGATACCTGCCATTGAAATGAAAGATGCTGCCGACATCCAGTCAGCCGCTGTTGCCATGCCGTTTGCCACAGGGTGAACACCACCACCTGCAACATAGAACTCACTGGTTGAGCCAGCACGAGCCCAGATCGCGATGCCGATGTAGAGCGCAAAGGTAATACCGACAAGAATAAACGTCCAAGTTTGAATATCCATTTTAAATGCCTCTTAGTCTTCCTGTACGTTGTATTTCTTGTCGAGCGCATTCATGCGAGCAACATAAACAAAGATCAGAGCAACAAAGGTGTAGATTGACCCTTGCTGTGCAAACCAGAAGCCGAGTTTGAAACCACCAAACTGGATTGCATTAAGTGCGTCAACAAATAGGATGCCTGCACCGTAAGACACAAGGAACCAGATTGCGAGTAGCGAACCCATGATTCCTAGATTTTCCTTCCAATAGGCTTGAGCTTGTTCTGATGATTCGAACGCCATGGCCTTCTCCTTTATCGTGTGTGTTAACGTATTGTTACGTTTTATAAGGTAGCAGGGTGAAGGCAAGAACTCAGTGCAACTTTAGTCGACTGTAAAAAACAAGAAAGCGCCGTAGATACAGGTGCTTAAGGTAGTGTGGGTGGAAAAGTGTGATGTTAATCTGATGTTAAATTAGCCAAAGGTCTAAGATTTGGATGGGTTTTAAGATAAGAGTCTTAAAATTTAACAACTATTTTCCGATAAACAGGCCAGTGAATACCATCAAACCCACTCATACAGGAAATTGTTTGGTATAGTTTTAGTTGCGCAACATACGGTTTTGTACAGGGGGAAAGAATTGGACGCAGTCACCATTAATCAACTGTTTTTAACGGGGGCGGTACTCATTGCTTTGAGTGTCCTGTTTTCACAAGTTTCTTCCCGAATCGGCGTTCCTATTCTCGTTATTTTCCTCTTTGTTGGCATGCTAGCTGGCGAAGACGGCCCAGGTGGCATCGCTTTTGATGACTACTCGTTAACCTATCTTGTGAGTAACCTCGCCCTTGCGGTCATTCTTCTTGATGGGGGAATGCGCACCAAAGTCGCGAGCTTTAAAGTCGCGTTTTGGCCCTCACTTTCATTAGCTACCGTAGGTGTGGCGCTCACAGCGACCCTTACTGGACTGATGGCGGCTTGGTTGTTCGACTTAACCTTAATGCAAGGCATTTTGGTGGGGGCAATCGTCGGCTCTACCGACGCGGCGGCGGTGTTTTCATTGTTAAAAGGCCAAAGCCTGAATGAACGTGTCGGCTCAACACTAGAGATAGAGTCAGGTACCAACGACCCAATGGCGGTCTTTTTAACCGTAACCCTGATTGCTTTGCTTGGTAACCCTAATGCTGATATGGGTGCGAGTTTCCTGCTCAAGAGTTTCTTGATGCAGTTTGGAGTTGGAACGGTAGTTGGGTTTGCTGGTGGTTGGTTGTTGTGGAGTCTGGTTAATCGTGTCCAGTTAGCCGATGGTCTGTACTCGATCTTGGTATTAAGTGGTGGTGTCGCTCTGTTTGCCTTCTCTGGCATGTTGGGGGGCAGTGGAATTTTATCTATCTACCTTGTGGGTTTGTTTATAGGTAACCGACCAACTCGTGGTCGCCACGCCATTCTCAATGTACTAGACGGTATGACATGGCTCAGCCAAATTGTGATGTTCTTAGTTCTTGGTTTGCTAGTAACGCCATCTACGCTGATGGAAATTGCGCTACCAGCGTTAATACTCGCCTTTGGAATGATTCTTTTTGCGCGCCCATTATCGGTTTGGATAGGCCTATTGCCCTTTAGGGCGTTTACCACCAAAGAGCGTTGGTTCGTCTCGTGGGTGGGTCTTCGCGGTGCCGTCCCTATCATCTTAGCGGTATTCCCTATGATGGCAGGGCTTGAGAATGCACAGCTCTATTTTAATATCGCCTTCTTCGTGGTTATGGTTTCGTTGATTGTACAGGGCGGTAGTTTGATGAAGGTGGCAGGGTTAGCTCAAGTCACACTTCCTCCCAAACCTACACCTGTTTATCGCACTGGGGTTGAGATCTTCCCTGCCAGTGAATGGGAGATGTTTGTCTACAAGCTCAAACCAGAAAAGTGGTGTGTGGGTGAACCTCTGAGAAAATTGTCGATGCCAGAAGGTACGCGAATTACTGCGCTATTTAGAGATGACAAACTGCTTCACCCATCGGGTAGTACTGTGTTGGAAGCGTATGACACTCTATGTGTGTTAGGTCAAGACCAAGATCTAGATAGCTTGAGTGCGCTGTTTAGTGAGGCGCCAGAGTCGGAAGAAGCGGTCCGTTTCTTCGGTGATTTCTTCTTAGATGTGACTCAATCGGTGGCTAACGTTAGCGAGTACTATGGTATCGAGTTGGATACAGAGGAAAATGGCAAGATGTCGCTGAAAGAGCTGGTTGACCAGGAGCTTGGAATGTATCCAGTTTTAGGTGATAGCTTTGAGTGGCACGATATCACTTGGGTTGTGGCAGACATTGACGATCACGAGGTGGTGAAGTTGGGCCTATGTCTACCGAAATCTGAAGAGGCACAAGAGGGCCACTAATTGTGGAACTCTTGCAGCAAGATCACCGCTTGAGTGCGGTTTTTAACCCCTAATTTGCGGAAAATCGCCGTCATGTGCGCTTTGATAGTCGCTTCTGAGACATTGAGATCGTACGCAATCTGCTTGTTAAGGAGACCGTCTGACAGCATGCCCAGTACTTTGTATTGCTGCGGAGTGAGGGTGGCAATTTTCTCTGCAAGATCATTACTTTCGTTGCTGTCGACAAGAAGCTCCGCTGGGAAGTAGGGTTCGCCTTCGAGCACTTGGTTTAGCGCACTGATCAAAGCGCGCATATCGCTTGATTTTGGGATAAACCCAAAGGCACCGTGCATTTTGACCTGTGAGACAATGCTGGGCTCTTCGCTGGCAGAAATGACGACGATAGGAATATCAGGATAGTCGGCACGTAGGTGAATCAGTCCAGACATGCCGTTGGCCCCCGGCATCTTGAGGTCCAACAAAATAAGATCGGGCTCTTCGCTTTTCTCGAGCAAGCTGAGTAACGACTCCAGCGAGTCAGCTTCCAGCAAGTTCGCGCCACTTATCGCCATATGGACCGACTGAAATAGTGCATTTCTAAACAGTGGATGGTCATCGGCGATAATGATGGTATAGCTCGGTTCCATAGTGTCTCAATTATTTTGCGAAAGTGTTAATGCTATTATTGATTCAGTCTGATGTTTGGACAATTAAATCAATACAAAACTCTGAGCAGAATCGACTTTTTAGCTATGACTCTGTAAACAACCGCTTCATAAATCGACCTGCTCACTATTGGATGAGCGCATGTTGAGTGAGGTGCTGCAGAAAATCATCGGCACCAACAAAACCAGTTAAGCGAGCATGAGGAATGGGATTACCTTGTGCATCCCAAAACTCAATAGTGGGTAGACCTAACACGTCCATTGACTTAAGTAGCTCTATATCCTGTGGCTGATTACGAGTCACATCTGCTTGCAGCAGGACAAAATCACTCAACACAGGCTCAACATTAGGAGCATGGAAGGTGTATTTCTCAAACTCTTTGCAGGCTACACACCAGTCCGCATAAAAATCTAACATCACTGGCTTACCCGCCAGTTTCGCTTTGTCCAATTCTGCTTGTAGCTCGGTCGTGTTGTTGATTTGAACAAAGCTAATCGAGACCTTTGAAGCTTCAGCACCGCTAGGATTGCCAAGCCAGTGATTGAGCAGTGGCTGCGCTGAGGCAAACAGGCCTAATATGGCAATAATACCCACGCAGCTTTGTTTCCAGCCTCCAAAAGGCAACGCGTTCTTCTGATGGTAGAGCCAGCTAAAGGCAGCAATCCCGAGTCCAGACCACAGTACACTGCTCCAAAATTCGGGTAGTAAGCGCTCAAGCAGGAAAATCGGGGCAGCGAGTAGAACAAAGCCAAACAACACTTTGACACGCTCCATCCAGTTACCCGCTTTCGGTAGCAGTTTATTACCAAACACCGCCGCTGCGATAAGCGGAATGCCCATACCCAACGCAAGCGCATACAGAGCAATACCGCCCGTCAACAAATCACCACTTTGCGCGACGTAAAGCAGTGCTCCAGAAAGCGGCGCTGTGGTGCAAGGTGAACACACTAATCCCGATATTGCGCCCATGGCGAAGACACCGAGCAAGTTACCGCCCTGTTGCTTGTTGCTGAGATTATTGAGCCAAGTCTGCACCCCGCTTGGTAGCTGAAGCGTGTATAGACCAAACATAGACAGCGACAGCGCAATAAAGAGTGCACTCAACCCGATCAACACGTAAGGGTGCTGCATTGCCGCTTGAAACTGCATACCCGCAGACGCAACCACCAGACCTAGTAAGGTATATGTGAGCGCCATACCTTGCACGTACACCAGTGAAAGAATAAGCGCCTGTTTGTGACTGCGTTTGCCACCGCCAAGCACAATGCTGGTCAAAATCGGGTACATAGGGAGCACACAAGGTGTAAACGCCAGTCCGATACCAAGCAATAAGAATAACGCAGGTGTCCACCAGTTCTGTGCCAGTTTATCGGTTAGGTTGCCATTGGATGGGGCGGCTGAACCAGATTCAGGGGTGCTTTGTTTCGACTGAGCGTTGGAGTTTTGAGGTGTAGGCGCAATAGATTGTGATGTCGTTTGTACCTCTTGAGCGGCATCAAAGCTAAATGGTGTGATATCGATGATGCGAGTCTCAGGCGGATAGCAAAAACCCGCTTTCGCACAGCCTTGGTATTGAACAATCAATCTCGCGCCATCTTGATATGCCGTTAGCGGTACTTCCACGAACAGCGGTTGAGTATAGATGTTTACGTCACCAAAGAACTCATCATTGTAGGGCTCGCCATCTTCCATCGTGATATCACCCAATGTGACGTTTTCGCCACTGAACGACAGGCGCTCTTGATAGAGGTAGTAGTCTTGTTTTACTTGCCAATCGATGAATACACGATCGCCTTGTTGGTAGGCGTTCATCGGAAAGGCTTCATCTACCGGCACGAACGTGTTCGGTGAGCTCGGTGCAAAAGCGGAGCTAGAACTACTGTCACCAAACAACGCCCAGCTTGGTAGGGAGATGGTAAATAGAGAGAGCAGTAATAGATGTGTGAATATCCGAGTCATAAAACGCAACCAAGCCAAAACAATATATTGAGGTTATATGAAGTTAAGACAGGAAGATAGCGTCAAATGTTTCATCTGAGATAAAAAAAGAGCAGCGTAAAAGCTGCTCTTTAATGATATTGCGAGTCGCAGCTGAGTTTAGCCGATCAATAGACCGCCAAACGCGAATCCAAGCGCCACTGCCGTAGCAATAGTCGTTACACCCGGAATGAAGAATGGGTGGTTGAATACATAGTTACCGATTCGCGTAGAACCTGTGTCATCCATTTCAACCGCAGCTAGCAGTGTTGGGTAGGTTGGCAATACAAACAGAGCACTTACCGCAGCAAAAGAGGCCACTGCGGTTAGCGGCGCAACACCGATAGCTAAAGCCGCTGGCATGAGAGCAACTGTCGTTGCACCTTGCGAGTAAAGCAGCATTGACGCGAAGAATAGCACCATAGCAAGCATCCATGGGTAATCTTCAAGTAGCGCACCAGCAAGCTCTTTAATACCGTCTACGTGAGCGTTAACAAACGTCGAGCCTAGCCATGCCACACCAAGTACACAAACACACGCTGTCATACCAGAGCGGAAAGTCGCCGCTGACGGGATTTTCGATGCATCAATCTTAGTGACCAGGGTAATTGCCGCAGCCGCAGCAAGCATGACGGTCATAATGGCTTCGTTTCGACCCAGCGCTGGATCTTCGATAAGGCCGATTGAGCCTGAGATAGCCGCGGCGTAGCACACAACAAAACCGATAGCCGCAAGGAAAATGTAGGTCGCTGTTTTCGCTGTCGGCAGGATGTTTCGCTCTTTCGCGTCGCTTAACTTAATCAGACCTTGCGCTAGACGTTCTTGGTAGACTGGATCGTCTTTTAGTTCGCTACCCATAAAGTTGGCAACAAAAGCGCCGACCATACAAGCAATGAATGTGGTTGGAATGCACACCGCGAGCAGTGTTAGGTAGTCAACGCCCATTGGTGCTAGCATCGCAGCAAACGCCACGACGGCTGCTGAAATAGGGGATGCAGTGATCGCGATTTGCGAGGCAACAACGGCGATAGAAAGAGGGCGAGAAGGGCGAACACCTTGACCTTTTGCAACTTCTGCAATGACGGGTAGGGTAGAGAAAGCGGTATGACCGGTACCTGCCATCAGGGTCATCAAGAAAGTCACGATGGGTGCGTAAAAGGTAATTCTTTCTGGATGTTTACGAAGGAAGTCTTCAGCAATTTGTACTAGCCAGTCCATACCGCCAGCAACTTGCATTGCTGCAATCGCGGTAATCACTGACATGATGATCAAGATTACATCAACCGGGATGTAGGCTTGGCTGGTTGGTACACCAAGTACCAGTGATAGGGCTATTACACCGGCACCGCCGGCTAAACCAATTCCAATACCGCCAATACGTGCGCCTAAATAAATAAACAGCAGTACGACGGCAAGCTCTATAGCAACCATAATCAATCCTTTTTGCGTTTGTCCCTGTCCTGAGTGTCACAGGGGGACCTAGTAAAATGTATAAGGGGTATAATTTCGATAAATGAGAATAAGTTACTAAAAAGGCTTCCCTTAAAAGGGAAGCCTTTGAATGTCATTACTCGTAGCGCTTGGCTTTATACTGAGGTTTCATCAGATTGTCTACAGAGAAAATGTCATCTAATTCTTCTTCTGATAGAAGCCCACGCTCAAGTACCACTTCTTTGACGCTCTTACCTGTTTCAGCACAGATCTTACCAACGATATCACCCTCGTGGTGGCCGATGTATGGGTTTAGGTAAGTCACGATACCGATAGAGTTGTACACGTAGCTTTCACACACCTCTTTGTTGACGGTGATGCCATCGATGCACTTATCTCTTAGGTTGATACAGGCGTTTTTAAGAATATCCAGCGACTCGAACATGCTTTGCGCAATCACTGGCTCCATAACGTTAAGCTGAAGCTGACCACCTTCTGCGGCAAACGAGACCGTATTGTCGTTACCTAGCACCTTAAAGCACACCTGGTTGACGACCTCAGGAACCACTGGATTCACTTTCGCTGGCATGATTGACGAGCCCGCTTGCAGCTCAGGGAGGTTTAGCTCGTTCAGACCCGCACGTGGACCAGAAGAAAGCAGACGCAGGTCGTTACAGATCTTAGACAGCTTCACCGCAAGGCGCTTAAGTGCACCGTGAGTCATTACATACGCGCCACAGTCAGATGTCGCTTCGATAAGGTCTTCGGCTGGCACACACTCAAGACCCGTCACTTCAGATAGGTGTTTAACCGCAAGTTCTTGGTAGCCATGAGCTGCGTTTAGACCCGTGCCGATGGCTGTCGCACCGATGTTCACTTCTAGCAATAGTTTTGATGTGTATTCGAGTGCACGAATTTCTTCGTTTAGCGTCACTGCCCAAGCATGGAACTCTTGGCCAACGGTCATAGGTACCGCATCTTGCAGCTGAGTACGACCCATTTTTAGAACGGTAGAGAACTCTTGGCTCTTCGCTTCGAACGCGCCTTTTAGATATTCAATGGCATCGACAAGCTTTTGTACGCTGTTGTAGACCGCGATACGGAAACCCGTCGGGTATGCGCAGTTTGTTGATTGGCTCTTGTTAACGTGGTCATTTGGGTTGATGAACTCATACTGGCCTTTCTCTTTGCCCATCAGTTCTAGTGCCACGTTGGCGATGACTTCATTGGTGTTCATGTTAACCGACGTACCCGCGCCGCCCTGGAACACATCTGAAGGGAATTGATCCATGCACTTGCCTGTTTCCAAAATAACGTCACAGGCTTGGATGATAAATTGTGCGATATCTTTAGGGATTACACCTAACTCTTTGTTTGCTAACGCCGCGGCTTTCTTGGTCATGACCATACCACGAACAAAGTCGGGCACATCCGAAATGGTCACATTTGAGATATTAAAGTTTTCGATAGCGCGAAGCGTGTGGATGCCGTAGTAAGCATCGGCCGGGACATGACGTTGACCTAATAGATCTTCTTCAATACGAGTGGCTTGAGAAGCAACATTGTGCTCAAGGGTAGTTGTCGCCATATTTTGGATCCTTAGAGAATAGTTCTGCGTTATTTACAGTTTATTTGCCAAATCTGTTTTAAGAATCCATTCGCCAGAATAATTGGCTAGTTATTACGTCCTGACTTATGGGGTACATATTACTCAAAGTGGCACATAAAAATAGTAGCCAGATCACCTTTTTCACCGAATTATTGCACAAGTTATCAAAGTCATCGTGAGATGCGATTTTCCTCAAAAAAATTAATGGAATTACTGAGGTTATTTATAGTTTGAAAAACTAATTTTGTGCGATTAACGGTTGAATCTGAGTAATTTATTTGTGGTTTAGATAAGGGTAGGCGTAAACTGACAGCAAACCAAGGAGGACAGCGTGTTTCCGATACTGTTATTACTATTTATTTTTGTACCGATCATTGAAATCGGACTGTTTATTCAGGTGGGTGGCTTTTTAGGGCTTTGGACGACCATCGGTCTAGTGTTGCTCACTGCCGTGGTGGGTGCGTCTTTGGTTCGCAGTCAGGGCTTGCAAACCCTGATGTCAGTGCAAAACCGTCTACAGCAAGGTGAAATGCCAGCGCAGCAGATTGTCGAAGGCGTGATGCTGGCCGTATCTGGCGTGCTCTTGCTTACTCCTGGCTTTATGACTGACGCAATGGGGATGCTGGTGCTACTTCCTGCACCAAGAGCCGCGATTGCCAAATATCTAATGAGCAAAATGGTGGTGAAAACCATGTCAGGTGGTTTCCACCATCAAGGCGGTTTTCATCAAGACCCATTTCAGCAAGACCCCTTTGATTCTCGCCGTGGTGACCAGCAGGGTGGCAATACCTTTGAGGGTGAGTTTGAACGCAAAGATGATGACGACCGTAATAAGCTGAACTAATGTTTTTCAATCGTCTCAGGCTAACTCGTCGTCGCTGGAACACGGTACTTATCGTCGCCATCACCTTTTTTATGTTGATGGTGTCGGCGCCGACTTTGATTAAGCAGTACCTACTGGAACCTAGCGCTCATATGGGACAAGGGTATATATTAGACCCTACCGCGGATCCCATAGAAATTAATTACGCAGGGATCCAGTTTTATCTGCAAAACGGTGTATGGCGAGCGATTCCTGAAAAGTGGGATGCGCAAGCCTCGAATGTTATAGAGCGCTGGCGTGGAATCCGAGGTACTCCGGTGGATGCAGAGACCTACCAAAAGCTGCGACCAGCGTTTGAGACGTCGATGACGATTGAAGTATGGTATCGAGATATTGAAGAGCCGCAGCGAGTCACCGCCTACCCGCTCAACAAATTTTGGCTACTTAGCACCTTTGATAGCCAATGGGTGGCAGTCAGCTTCGACAATAATCAAATTTTGCCTGAGCGCACTCAGTAATCCATAGAGTGAATCGGCAACACAGCGTGTGAATTATGCCAGAGTTACCAGAAGTAGAAGTCTCTCGTCTGGGCATCAGCCCCCATCTTCTCGAAGAGACCATCAAAGAAATTGTGGTCCGTCAGCGACAGCTTCGCTGGTGGATCCCCGAGGCTATCCATGAACTGCATGGTCAGCCCATTATATCGATACGCCGACGCGCGAAATATTTGCTCATTGATACTCCGACGGGGACGGCCATTGTTCATCTTGGTATGTCAGGGAGTTTACGCGTGCTTGATAACCCGCCAACCCCGGAGAAGCATGACCATGTCGATCTGGTGCTCAGCAACGGCAAAGTGATGCGCTATAACGATCCGCGCCGCTTTGGGGCTTGGTTATGGTGTGCACCAGGAGAGTCTCATGAGCTTTTGGACAACTGTGGCCCGGAACCTTTGACGGATGAATTTAATGCCGAGTGGATGAGCGAGCGCGCTAAGAATAAGCGTGTTGCGATCAAAACCTTCATTATGAACAATGCCAATGTTGTCGGCGTCGGGAATATTTACGCCTGTGAGTCCTTGTTTAGCGCCGCAATTCTTCCAACCACACCAAGCTACAAGATTAGCCCTGAACAATGGGAGCGACTGGTGTCTGAAATTAAGTTAGTGCTTGAACAGGCCATAGCGCAAGGCGGAACGACGCTGAAAGATTTCTCTCAGACGGATGGGAAGCCTGGATACTTCGCCCAGGAGCTTCAAGTATACGGCCGCTCTGGCGAACCTTGCCGTCAGTGTGGTAATGAAATCAAAGAGATGAAGATTGGGCAGAGAAACACCTTTTTCTGCGATGCTTGCCAGAGTTAATGGCGAGTGATGACGATAAAAAAGCGCTTGTCTTATCGACAAGCGCTTTTTTAGTACCTGAAAGCTAAACTCTCTAGTGGTTATCGTAGATACGTTTACCATCTCGCTGAGTTTCAAACAGATATAAGTTCCACATGTACTGCTCTGGCTTATCACGCAGCAAATCTTCAATCGCTTTGTTCATTGCGCGTGCATCCTGCTCTTCATCGCCGGTTGGGAAATTGTCGATGGCAGGAAGAATATGCACCTCGTATTTGCTGGTTTGGTCGTTGTAAGCGGGCAGCACTGGTACCACTTTAGCGCGCGATAACCGCGACATCTTACCGAACCCCTTTAAGGTTGCCTTTTCGGCGGCAAAAAAGGGTACAAACACCGAGTTTTGTGGACCGTGGTCTTCATCTGGAAGCCAGTAGCCGATGTAGCCGTCTTTAATCGAGCGCACAAAAGGTTTGACTCCAGCACTGCGAGCAAAGATTCGACCGCCATACTGCATACGCTGGACGTGCATCAGCCAGTCCCCGATAGGGTTGTTTTGCGGCTTCATGATGGTCGCGACTTTGTGCCCTTGCGCAGCGAGCATTACCGCCGGATAGTCGACGGCCCAAGCATGCGGCGCTAGGATGATGACATTCTCACCTGCCTCAAGCAGTGGCATTAGGTTTTCTTCGCCAATCATCACACCGCGCTTTTGGTTGTGCTTGGTCGAGCGCACCAAAAACTCTGAATAGCCAAACAGGTATTGACCCGCTTTGGCAAATGTCTCTTCGACAATGTGTTGAATCTCTTGCTCGCTCTTTTCTGGAAAGCACTTAACTAAGTTAAGTCGAGTGCGCCTTACCACGCGACCATTCTTGTTGACTATGATGCCAGAAATATAGCGTGCAAAGCGGTCTCTAGGTTTCGCGGGAACAAAAGCTAGAAAGACAGCAAGGAGAATACCTAGCCAGGTTCCCCAATGCTTAGGGTGTAAAAACGCCCACTGGAAACGAGGGTCATAGAGGTTCTTATCGATGTGTTCTTGATTGCTCATAATGCCTACTCGTTACAGGTAGCGAGAGTTAGTTTTGGTGTGATCAGGCAGAGATTTGAATCGCTTGTGCATCCATAACCATTGCTCTGGCGCGCGCAGAATGATTTTCTCTACGTATGAGTTCATAAGCGCCGCAGCCGCTACTTCATCTTTCTTTGGATATTCATCTTCGATAGAGATATCAGCCATGATCTCATATTTACCGTCGGCATTTCTAAAGCCAGAGCCCGGCACAATGGCACATTTACTGGTGTAAGCCAAAATACTGGTCCCTGTCGTAGTACAAGCTTCTTCTACAGCAAAAAACGGGACGAAGACTGACTTGTTATGACCGTAGTCTTGATCGGGTAAGTAGAAGAGTCGGTGACCCTGGCGCATGACTCGGATCATAGATTTTAGATCGGTGCGATAGATAAGCTTATTGCCATTACGGGTGCGTCCGCGATACTGGATGAACTCGTAAGCGGGGTTGCTGTGAGGACGATAAGCGCCATAACCCGGAAGACCAAGCACAGCAAACGCTCGCGCGGTGACCTCTAGGTTGAGCGCATGGACACAACAAAGCAGTACGCCTTTACCGTTCGCTTCGTGTTGCTCTATGGCACTGATGTCTCTGGCAATAAGAATACGTTTAAAGCGCCATGTAGGCCAAAACCAAGTAATGCCCGTTTCAATCAGGGCCATACCGGAGTTTTTGAAGTTCTCTTCGACGAAGGCGTCAATCTCTTGCTCAGTCTTCTCGGGAAATGCCAGCTCTAAGTTGCGGCGAGCGATTTGCGCGCGTTTGCCACCAAAGCGCATACCGAACTTACCTAGGCCGCGCCCCATTTTGTAAAGCACAGCATAAGGTAGAAGGTTGACGATAAGCGCCAGCAAACCAAAGCCTATCCATACTCCCCAGTGCTTTGGATGCAGCAGTGAGAGTGTGAAGTCAGGTTTTTTATCTATTTTCATTAGCGTTATTGCAATTGTAGTTTTAGCAACGACCAGTACTCGTCAAAGGTGGACGTTGGAGTGTATTTAAAATCAGAACGCACGAAGCGATTTAAACTGCCTTCGACTTGCCCCAGTAATTGGGCGGCAAGGATCTTTTCATCGACTGGGAAACTCTTGCCTTCACGAATTTTGCGCTCGCGCAAGATTTGACGCAAAGATGTCTCAATTCTTTCATAAAGCTGATTAATTCGGTCACGTAATCGTTCATTCTCAAACATTAGAGCATGGCCAGAGAGAATGCGACTCAAACCTGGATTACGCTCAGAAAACGCCAAAATTAGTTGCAACACCATACGAATGCGGGTCAGGGTGTCTTTTTCTTCATCTAAGATACGATTGATGCGAGACATGAGCGATTCTTCGATAAACTCGATGAGCCCTTCAAACATTCGCGCTTTGCTTGGAAAATGACGATAGAGTGCCGCTTCAGACACACCCACTTGCTTTGCAAGCTTTGCGGTCGTGATGCGAGATGTGCCTTCGTTGGACTCTAGCATCTGAGCAAGAGCCTGAAGGATCTCCTCTTTTCGGTTCGACTTTCTCGTAGCGGACATAAATCCTATTCCTTTTGATTACTGCATGCCTAAATCAGCACGATAACGCCCATTAGTGAATCTGTTAGTGTACCCAAGCGCGTTTTATCTACACAGTTCAACATGCTAAATGGTTGAAGTGTGTAACAATCTATCTCGCAGGGCTGGCGAGCATAGGGCGGGGTTTGCACGATGTCCGTTTGACACCGCGCGGGACCCATAGGGATTAAGCGCTGGCTAGCTTAGCTGAAATGCACTCCAGAATAGCGCGACCTAGTTCGGTTTTCTTCGCGCTACCAAGGGCTTGCTGACCGCCTTGCCAGTACACGGTAATCGCATTTGAGTCACTGTTAAAGCCTTGACCTTCCACTGAGACATCATTTGCGCAAATCATATCCAGATTCTTACGTGCTAGCTTACCTAACGCGTAAGTCTCTACATCTTGCGTTTCTGCGGCAAAACCGACGGTGAAAGGGCGATGCTGAGTAAGGGACGCCACATCAGCAATGATGTCTGGATTTTTCACCATCATGATCTGCATATCATTGTTGTCGGCCGTTTTCTTGATTTTTTGAGTAGCCACATCGACAGGGCGATAGTCGGCAACAGCCGCACAGCCAATAAAGATGTCGTGCTTGGTTGCCGCTTCAAGTGCGGCTTTATGCATCTGCTCAGCACTGACGACATCAATACGTTCCACGTTGGCTGGTGTGGATAGTGAAACTGGGCCTGCAATCAGCGTGACCTGTGCGCCAAGTTGGCTCGCAGCTTCGGCAAGTGCGAAGCCCATTTTTCCTGAGCTATGGTTAGAGATGTAGCGCACTGGGTCAATGGCTTCACGAGTTGGGCCCGCTGTAATCACAACGGATTTACCCGTCAATAGTTTTGGTCCAAAGAACTGCTCACAGCGCTCGACAAGTTGCATAGGCTCCAGCATTCGGCCAGGACCGACGTCGCCACAAGCCTGTTCGCCTGCCGCTGGTCCCCATATCGTCATGCCTCGACGGGCAAGGGTTGCGATGTTTTCTTGTGTCGCGACATTGCGGTACATCTGCTGGTTCATGGCCGGAGAGACGGCAATCGGGGCGTCGGTGGCTAGGACGAGTGTTGTTAGCAAATCGTTACCCATGCCAGCGCTCATGCGCCCAATGAGGTCAGCGGTCGCTGGAGCAAGCAAGACAAGATCGGCCCATTTCGCCAGCTCAATGTGTCCCATGGAGGCTTCGGCGGCAGGATCGAGCAAGCTATCTGAGACGGGTCTGCCCGACACCGCCTGCATGGTGAGTGGCGTGATAAACTCCTTTGCAGCTTTGGTCATCACCACTTGTACCTCAGCACCACGCTCGATGAGACGCCTGGTGAGTTCCGCACATTTGTAGGCGGCGATGCCACCACTGATGCCAAGTAGTATTTTCTTACCCGCTAACGTTTGCATAGCTTGCTCCTTACATTTTTCTGCGGCTAAGATAGCAAAAGCCATGCTCCCTCGCTACTGCTGCCATTCATGCCGTGATTTCTCGAACGCTATCAGACAACACAATTACATAATAAAGAGGGAAGACTCCCAGCTTGTCTTTTAGGCACTTTTCGCTCTTTCTGTATTAGGCAATAACACGGCACCTATTTCTGTTTTCTTCTATATATGACTATTAAACAGCTTCCCAATGACTCTATGCCACGAGAGAAGCTTTTGATGCGTGGCAGCCAAGCGCTTTCTGATGCCGAGTTGCTGGCGATATTTCTACGAACGGGAACCAAGGGGTTGAATGTCATTCAGCTCGCAGACAGGCTTTTGACTGAGTTTGGTTCACTACGAGCCCTATTCTCGGCATCGAAAGAGGAGTTTTGTCATCACAAGGGACTGGGACTTGCGAAGTTCGTGCAGCTTCAAGCGGTGTTAGAGATGAGTCAGCGCTATTTGTCAGAAACGCTTAAACGTGGTGATAGCCTCAATAGTCCGGAACAGACCAAGCTTTATCTGATGTCTATATTGCGTGACCGTCAGCGAGAAGCCTTCTATGTTCTGTTTCTAGATAATCAAAATCGGGTGATTTCAGATGAAGTGATGTTTGAGGGAACCATTGATGCCGCATCGGTCTATCCGCGTGAGGTGGTTAAGCGCGCTCTGCAGCATAATGCAGCGGCATTGATACTGGCTCATAATCATCCGTCGGGTATCTCAGAGCCTAGCCAAGCAGACCGAAGGATCACAAGACGGCTCAGCGATGCACTGGGATTGGTCGATATTCGTATCCTAGACCACTTTGTTATTGGCGATGGAGAGGTGACCTCTTTCGCTGAAAGAGGCTGGATTTAGCTTTTGAAACAGTAGAAAGCGTTTTTTATTGTAATAACTGTGAGACAGAGCTTTTGTTTTGGTGATTTTCTGCTATGATTCGCGCACTAAATTATCAACCAACATCAGCTCAAAGTGAAAAAGATCAGCAAATCCTTAAAAAAGGATCTGTTCGGGTCTTGAGCAATGCATGTCAAGTTAGTATAATGCGCGACCTTTGATAGCCTTGTATGGGTACTCCATAATGGTTATGGCCTCTTATAATTGAGGTTCGGCCACCAAGGTTGATATCGAGCTGAAACGATTTGGAGAAGACATTCATGTCCCGAGTATGCCAAGTAACTGGTAAGCGTCCTGTAACGGGTAACAACCGTTCACACGCACGAAATGCTACCAAGCGTCGTTTTCTGCCGAACCTACAAACTCATCGTTTCTGGGTAGAAAGCGAAAAACGCTTTGTTAAACTACGTCTAACCGCTAAGGGTATGCGTATTATTGATAAGAAAGGCATCGATGCTGTTCTTGTTGATATCCGCGCTCGTGGCGAGAACGTATAAGAGGAATTAAGCAATGGCTAAAGGCATTCGTGAGAAAATTCGTCTAGTATCTTCTGCAGGTACTGGTCACTTCTACACAACTGACAAGAACAAGCGTAACATGCCAGGCAAATTTGAGATCAAAAAGTTTGATCCAGTTGTTCGCCAACACGTTATGTACAAAGAAGCTAAAATCAAGTAATTGATAAGCATCTGCTTGTAAGTATTGAAAACCCAGCCTCGGCTGGGTTTTTTATTGCCTGAAAATCAGGCTCGGTTAACGCTGTCGCTAAAAAGGGCTTAAACCGCCCCTTCAAAACCAAACTGTCGCCACGCTTCATAGGCAATAATCGCCACCGCATTGGATAGGTTTAGGCTGCGCGCATCTGGCATCATAGGAATACGAATACGCTGTTCCATTGGCAGGCTTTCAATCACTTCTGCGGGCAGACCGCGGGTTTCTGGTCCAAATAGCAATACATCACCTTGCTGGTACTTCGCATCCGTGTGATGGCCAGTGGTTTTTGTTGTACAAGCAAATAAGCGGTAGCTCGGATTGTTCTCTTCAAGATAAGCAAGAAACGCTGCGTAGTCTTTATGGCGCTTTACACGAGCAAGGTCATGATAGTCGAGACCGGCACGACGGACCTTCTTCTCTTCTAAATCAAAACCAAGCGGCTCGATAAGGTGTAGGTTTGCACCACAATTGGCACAAAGTCGGATGATGTTTCCGGTATTAGGAGCAATTTCTGGCTCGTAGAGGGCGATATCAAACATATTGGGTGTCGACTCATACTAAATAATGGAATGAGTATACCCGAAGAGCAAAAAGAACGTCATCCCTAAGACTATCGTGCACCCTAAGGTTGCCGTCGTCCTCAAAATTATCGTCATCCCCGCGGAGGCGGGGATCTACCCAAAGCACGCACCAAGCCTCAAGTAGATTCCTGTGTGCGCAGGCGCGCGGCTAGCGGAATGACGGCGTTGTAGAGTAGGTCGTAACCAAAATTACCGTCATCCCCGCGCAGGCGGGGATCTACCCAAAGCACGCACCAAGCCTCAAGTAGATTCCTGTGTGCACAGGCGCGCGGCTAGCGGAATGACAAGACATTCAATTAGAGTGTCTTTCGAGATTATAGCTTATCCGTCACCGCCAGCGTTGCCGCCACCATGTCATGACCAAACTTAATACTGCGCTCAGGCGACCAGCCATACAAAGGATCTGGGTAGTTGTTGTTGTCTTTAAACGGCATTTCAATGGTGTATGACAGGCAGCGGAACTGCTCTGCTACCCAGTTTGAGCCAACGGTCAGGTTAGCCTTGCCCGGCTCATCTTTATCATAGCCGTAGTCGTCTTGGAACTCAGGAGTAATGGTGAGTAGCGCTTGTTTGAACGCATTCTCAAGCCCTGCGTGACGCTCGTCGTAAGAAGGGATGCCTTCAGAGCCGGCTGCAAAGTTGTAGGGAATCGCTTCATCACCGTGGATGTCGAGGAACATATCGACACCTGTTTGCAGCATCTTCTCGCGTACCAGGAACACCTCTGGACTTTTTTCCATCGAAGGAGACTGCCATTCACGGTTTAGGTTTACACCAACCGCATTCGTGCGCAGGTGGCCGCGATTTGCGCCATCTGGGTTCATGTTTGGTACCACGTAAAGTACGGCTTTTTCTAGCAGCGCTTGCGCCGTGGTGTCGGTTTCATCGACAAGGCGCTGAATAAGGCCTTCCATAAACCACTCCGCCATGGTCTCACCAGGATGCTGACGCGCGATAACCCAGATATTCTTCTTACCTTCCTCTGGCTCACCAAAGGTCAGTAGCGACATGTCATTGTTATCTAGCGTGTGGCCTAGGGTCTCTAAAGTGCAGTGGTGCTCGGTTTGTGCCATGTGCAGCAGGTCTAGGTGACGGTCATAGGAGTACGGTGCAAAGTAGGCGAAGTACATCGATCCACGCTCAGGAAGGACGTGAAAGCTCAAGGTGTCACCATCGAACTCGGATGGGATGCGGAACCATTCTTCTCGGTCGTAAGAAGCAACGACGTCATAGCCCTTCCAACCTTCAGGGTAGGCAGACTTAGCGAGGTCAAGGATCTTAATGGTGTGAGACTGTTCAGCCTGAGTTTCTAGTCGGAAGTGAAACCATTGATAGAACTCAGACTGGTTGTCGTTTTGTATTTTTAGCTGGATATCGTCTCTGTTTTCAATGCTGACAACCTCAATGTTGCCACTCTCGAAATTACTGAAGATCTTCATCTGCTTGATTCTCTTATTCTATGTTGAGCATGAGCCGAGAGGCTACCACAAAGAGTGTAGAATCAATATCGCTGAATTGCTGATTTTATAGCGGCAGTTCAACGTGCATTTTTAAGCCACCGAGATCACTGCGTGAGGCGTTAATTTGTCCACTGTGTTGAACGATAGCGCTTTGTGTGATTGCTAGACCAAGACCCGTCCCCCCAGAGTCACGATCGCGTGCGGTAGAGACGCGATAGAAAGGTCTAAAGATATCTTCAAGCTCGTCATCAGGCACACCAGGGCCATCATCCTCTACGACGATGTTTAGCATCTCTGATTGCTGATAGACGGCGATATTGATCTCTGATTCGCTATAGCGAATGGCGTTACGGACGATATTTTCGATAGCGCTCATAAGAAGCTTCGGGTTACCGATAATGGAAACGTCAGGTATCTCGGAGAAGTGCAGCGCTTTACCCACTTGTTCTGCTTCAAACTGAGCGTCACTGAATATCTCTTCCCAAAGGCTGCTTGCTGGTTGGCTTTCGCGCGTGACGTGACTGTCAGTGCTCATGCGGGATAGCTCGAGCAGTTCACCTATCATCTGTTCTAACCGCTGCGCCTCGGTATCAATACGTGTAAGCTCTGCACTTTCTCCTTGCTTACGCGCCGCTAGGCCAGTCGCCATTCTGAGGCGCGTAAGTGGTGAACGAAGCTCGTGAGAGATATCAGAGAGCAGCCGCTGCTGACCTGAAATCATTTGATTTACGGCCAGCACCATTT